>JAUWWA010000418.1 GCA_030617125.1 Pirellulales bacterium
GAGGGCAGAGGGCAGAGGACAGAGGGTAGAGGGCAGAGGGTAGTGGGCAGTGGGCAGAGTGTGGTGGCCGGCCTTCGCTCGGTTTGCCGCCTAGCGCTTACCGGGCAGCGTTGCCTTCTCGGCGGTTCGCGTCGGATGAACACCACCGCGGTGGACCAGTACGACGACTTCGCCCGGCTGGAGAAAGGCGCGGCGGCGCAACAGCACGTCGAAAACGCCGGGAAAACGCTCCGCTAGCCGTTGCTCGTAGCGGTCCTTGGTGAAGACGTAGAGCGGCGCGGGGTCGTCGAGCAGCGGCTCGAACTGCTCGAGGTCGTCCAGGCATGGCACGGGCCGGCCGGCGTAGAACACCGTGCTCTCGCGCACGAAGCGGTACGCGGCCAACCGAGCGCCGTCGCCGGCGGCGTCCCGGCGAATCGCCGCGATCATCGGCTTGGCGTTCTGGTGGCGGTCGACCCGATTGGCGGCGAAGGCGAAAACGGCCGTCAGGAAGACGATCGACGTGACCGCAAAGACGACCACGGCGCGATCGCGCCGGTTGCGCTCGACCCAACAGAGGAATCCTCCGCCGCCGGCGATCAAGATCAGACCGACCAAGCCGAGCAGCGCCTCGCCCGGCACGTAAATCGCCGCCACGATCGGAATGGCCACGATGAAGCCGGCCCCGGCGAGGATGGTGATCGCGGTGGCGATCCGCGGCCACCATCGTCCGGATGGCAGCGGATCGGCGATCCAACCTTCGATGAAACAGCCGGTCAACAGCGCCAACGCCGGATAGGCCGGCAGCACGTAGTGCGGCAGCTTCGTGCGGCAGATCGACCAGAAGACAAAGAAGACGCCGAACCAGCACGCCAGCAGCACGTAGCCCGGCCGCCACGGATGGTTGCGGCGAATCCGGCCGATCGTGTCTTGCACCGCCGGCCCTAAGAACACCGCCCAGGGGAAGAAGCCGATCAGCACGGCCGGGATGTAGTACCAGACGGGTCCGCTGTGGCCGAGGATCGGCTCGGTGAACGGCCGCAGGTTGTACTTGGCGAAGAACTGCGCAAGCCACGCGCCGTCGGTCCTCAGCCCAACAAGGATGTACCACGGCAAGGCGACCGCGGCGACAACGGCGACGCCCGTCAAGGGGCGCATCCGCCAAAGGCTCCGCAGGAAGTTGACCGGGCCAAGACATCGAGCGAGGCCGCGTGCTCGGGCGGTCCAGCCGTGCGGCGAGTTTGCCGCTTCGCTGGGCGAGCGTTGCCGATGGTTGCTGATCATCAGGAACAGCCCGATCGAAGCGGCCGGCAGCAGCAGCCCGATCGGTCCCTTGGCCAGCACGGCCAAACCCAGACATGCCCAGACGGCGGCCCACGTGAACCAGGATAAATGATGAATGATGAGTGATGAGTGATGAACGTCGAGCGCTTCGGCGGAGTTGTGCGCCGTCGGTTCGGCCTCGCTGTTTTCGCCTTCGGCTTTTCGTGCCATCGCACCGAGCGCAAAGATGCCGATAGCCATGGTGGTCAGGAACGTCAGCGCGGCGTCGACGGTGGCCGCTCGGGCCGAGACGGTGAAGATAATCGTCGAGGCGACGATCAGCCCCGCCCAGAACCCCACGCGGTCGCTGAATAGCCGCCGGCCGAAGTGATACGTGGCGATGGCGGTGGCGATGCCCAGCAGGGCCGAGAAGAATCTCGCGCCGTACTCATTGATCCCAAAAAGCTTGAAGCCGGCTATCATCGTCCAGAACATCAGCGGCGGCTTGTCGGGAAACAGCTCGCCGTTGTAGACCGGCACGACCCAATCGCGCGCCTGGAGCATTTCGAGGGCACAGGCGGCGTAGAGCGGTTCGTCTTCGTCCCACAAGGCGGCCGCGCCGAGGTTCGTGAGAAAGACCACCGCCGCCGCCAGGATGATCCAACCCTGATGGCGAAGTTGCCGACGCATGATTTTCGCTCCTACTGGATCAATGGAGTAAACAGAAGTCCGCTCGCCACCCGATAAGAATTGCGCAGGCGGCCGATCTTATCCGCGGCGGCGGGAAAGTCTACGGTATTCGCCAACTGCCGCCAACAGCAGTTTCCCGGCCCCGGGGAGGGTGTCGCCTGGCTCACCAGGCGACAAGATAGCGAAAATAAATAACACAGGGGGGGGCGTGTACGAGAACTCGACGCTTCGGACTGCCAAGCCGGCGTGGTTGGCTCTTCAAACGACGAGCGCGCATTGGCGGCTGCTCGCCTTGCCCGCTGTGCTGCTGGCGACGGCCGCCGCCGCGCTGGCCATCGACATGCCGCTTGGGTGGTGGTGTGTTGCGGATCGGTGTCCGGGCTTCTTCCGCGCCGTGTTCGCGCTGATCGAGCCGTTCGGCAACGGGCTGGGCGTGGTGGTGATCGTGCTGGTGATTCACCAACTCGACGCGGCGCGGCGTTGGGCAATGCCGCGAGTGCTGGCGTGCTCGCTGGGGGCCGGCCTGGCCGCCGACGTCGTCAAACTGCTCGTCGTCCGTACCCGGCCGCACCATTTCGACTTCGGCGGCGACGTCTGGGCGAGCTTCGGCGGATGGATGCCGCTTTTCTCCGCCGGCAGCGCCGGGCAGAGCTTTCCTTCGGCTCACACCGCTACCGCCGTCGGTCTGGCCGCTGCGCTCGCTTGGCTGTACCCGCACGGGCGGAAGCTGTTCGCGGCGCTGGCCGTGCTCGTGGCGTGCCATCGGATTGAGGCGGGCGCCCATTACCTCAGCGACGTGCTCTGCGGCGCGGCCATCGGATGCCTGGTGGCGTCCGCCTGCCTGCAAACCGGTCGCTTACCCCGCTGGTTCGATCGCTGGGAAAGCCGGCTCGGCAGGCGCCTGCCACAGC
>JAUWWA010000360.1 GCA_030617125.1 Pirellulales bacterium
CAGAAAGGGGTTGTACACGTCGAACTGGGCCTCCGCTGTGTCGGGCTTCTCGGAGAACGAAACTTCAGCGGGCGACTCGCCGGGGAGTGGCGCGTCGCCGGGCGAGGGTCCCGCCGATTCCGCCGCCTACACATCGGCCAACTCCTTCAGCAGCGACTCGCCGCCGAACTGCCGAATCCAGTAGTTCACGTCCTCCTCCAGGAGCGGGACGGGCGGCCGGATCGCCGATTCCGGCAGCGACTCTTGCCGCTCCTGGCGTCGACGCACGACCTCGGCGTACCAGACGTCGGCGTCGACGGCCCTGGCTTGGCGGCGCCGGGCGGCCCGTTGGATCCGGTGATCGCTCGAAACAACCGTCAACCGGCGCGGGGCCGAATCGGCGCGGATCAACTCATCGATCAGGGCGTCGGCACTGTCGTGCCGTGCGGCGAAGCGGACGGTGATGCCGCGATGGTCGATCACGCGGGGCAACCCCGGCGGCGCGGCGCGGGCGTCGAAGACAACGGTCGTTTGGCGGACTTCCACCGGCTCGAGCGATTCGGCCAGAAAGTTCAACATCGCCAACCGCGACCGGTGCAGGCCGCCCGGACCAACGCCCCGGCCGATGATGCCGACGATGTGCAGCACGTTGTATCCGTCGATAAGTAGAGGCATGGGGGCTGGGGGTTAGGGACTAGGGACTGGGGGCTGGGGATTAGGGATTGGGGGACACCCTCTTCGATTCAATAGTGACATACATAGTCGGGTTTCGGGCGCCTTCTGCGTAGTAGTGGACAACCGACTTGCCCACGTACCTACGCCGAAAAGGCTCGGACCACGCGAAGACGTTTGTTCTACGATGACTCCAGGAGCGGCTGTACAACTTCCGGCTCGGAGGCGTCGTCGTGGACGGCTTCCGCAATCACCTGACTCGTCACTCTTTCCAAGTAGGAACTCAGTGTCTTGTGCATCTCGAGGAACTCCGGCCAGAGCGTCTCGTCAAGGAATCGCTGTGGGACGCGGGCCATAAGCGTCGTGTGTCGTTGCCGGTAGTACCGATAGGGGTCGATTCCGTAGCGTCGCAACAGGGCAACCAAGAGTTTTCGCGACCACATGTCTCCCAAGTTGAATTGGTGCTCCACCGCGGGATCCGACTCACGGAGTTCCTCCAACCGGGCACGCACGCGGTCCCTAGCGTTAGCAGCCGCCGCGCGCTCCCCAGGTGTCGTCGCCCCGACAAAAAGCGCCTCGATCCGTTCCAAAGTCTCACGTAGCGCGGCTTCGCCAGCCATTTCTCGATTTCCTCCGGAACTTGACTCGGCCGCCGACGATGACGACTTCGGCCCGACCGGTCAGTTCCCAGCCGGCGAAAGGCGTGTTGGTGCTTTTGGAACGGAAATCCGCCGGATCGACCGTCCAGCGGATTTTGGGGTCGATGATGGTGACGTCGGCGTCGGCGCCGATTTGCAGCGTGCCCTTCGCCAGGTGCAGGATTCGCGCGGGGTTGCAGGTCATTCTTGCCAGTGCGGCGGGCCAGTCGAGGTGCCCCGGCTCGATCAGCCTGGTGACGACCAGCCCCAACGACGTTTCCAGCCCGACGATCCCGAACGGGGCCCGGTCGAGTTCCTGCATTTTTTTCTCTTGGGCATGCGGGGAATGGTCGCTGGCGATCACGTCAATGGTGCCGTCGATCAGGCCGTCAATGCAGCCCTTGATGTGCCCCGCTCCTCGCAACGGCGGGTTCATCTTGAAGTTCGAGTCGAACGAACGGAGGCACTCGTCCGTCAGCGTGAAGTGGTGCGGAGTGACCTCGGTCGTGACCCGCACGCCGCGCCGCTTCGCACGCCGGACCGCATCGACGCTGTTGCCCGTCGACACGTGCATCAAGTGGTACTGTCCGCGGGTCGCCTCGGCCAGGGCAATATCGCGGCTGACCATGACGTCCTCGGCGGCTACCGGCATGCCCGACAGGCCGAGGATCAGCGACGTTAGGCCCTCGTGCATCACGGCGTGTTCGGTCAACTCGCGGATTTCCGCGTGGTTCAAGACCGCCTTGTCGAACATCAGGCAGTACTCGAACGCGCGGCGCATCAGTTCGGGGCTGGTGATCGGCGAGCCGTCGTCGGTGAACGCGACGGCGCCGGCCTCGACCAACTGGCCGATCTCGGCCAACTCCTTGCCTTCGCGATTCTTGCTCACGCAGGCGACGACAAAAACATTACAGTTGTCGGCCCGGGCAGCCTGGCCGCGGATGAACTCGACAACGACCTGGGAGTCGATCGGCGGCTCGGTGTTGGGGATGCAGGCGATCGAGGTGAAGCCGCCGGCCAGCGCGGCCGCCGTGCCGGTGGCGATGGTTTCGTCCTCCTCGCGTCCCGGCTCGCGCAGGTGGACGTGCATGTCGATCAACCCCGGCGAGACGATCTTGCTCGAGGCGTCGATTACCGTGTCTTGGCCGCCGGGTTCGGCGTCATACGCGGTGATGCGTCCGTCGGCAATCAACAGGTTCGTCACCCGATCCATCTGCTGCGAAGGATCGATGACGCGTCCGTTTTGGATCAGGATTGTTGACATCGGGCAGTGGATAGTGAATAGTGGGTAGTGGATAGTGGGTAGTGGACGGTCCACGTCTCGCATTCATCCTTCATCCTTCCCCTCTGCCCCGCTGACCAACCACAGCACGGCCATGCGCACCGCCACGCCGTTGGTGACCTGTTCGAGGATGGCCGAATGTCTGCCGTCGGCCACGTCGGGGGTGACCTCGACGCCGCGGTTGATCGGGCCGGGAGCCAGAATCAGGATGTCGTCCTTGGTTCTAGCCAGTCGCTCGGCGTCCATTGTGTACAGGTGGACGTATTCACGGACCGAAGGGAACGGCCGGCTGAACTGCCGCTCGAACTGGATCCGAAGCAGGTTCAGCACGTCGACCCGCGGCAGGATGTCGTCGAGACTGTACGAGTATTCCACGTCGATCTCGGCCCAGCGCGGCGAGACAAGCGTCGAAGGGCCGCAGACGATCACGTGCGCGCCGAGCTTCTTGAGGCCCCAAATGTTCGATCGCGCCGTACGGCTGTGAGCGATGTCGCCCACCAAGGCCACGGTGAGCCCTTCGAGACTCCCGCGGCGCTCGCGTATGGTCATGATGTCGAGCAGCCCCTGGGTGGGGTGCTCGTGCGGGCCGTCGCCGGCGTTGACCACCGCGCTTTCGAGATGTTGGGCCAGTAGCTGGGGCGTGCCGGGCGTGCGGTGCCGGACGATCACCACGTCGATGCCCATCGCCTCGATGTTCTTGGCCGTGTCGATGAACGTCTCG
>JAUWWA010000367.1 GCA_030617125.1 Pirellulales bacterium
AAAATCACGCACAGCCCCAGGCTCAGCACGTTCATGACGGAATAGGGCATCTCCGCCAGCGCTGCTTCCGCCGGCCCCAAGGTCGCTGCCTCACCGACCGCGGGAAGCCCCTCCGCCGCCGCGCCCATGTCCGCCTTCGGCGCGCTGCTGAGGTCTTCGTCGAGCATGGCGGCCACGCCGGCGCCGGCGCCCACGGCAGCCGCTTCGCCCTCTTCGGTGTCCAGGGCAATCACCTGGGAGCCGCTGGCCGAGTCCCCTTCTTCTTCGACCTCTTCCAGAGGCGTTAATTCAAAGTTATCGTCGGCCTTTAGTTGGGTGGGCGACTCCACGTCGGCCTCTTCCCCGAGCGAGATCATGCCGTCCTCG
The DNA here is from genome assembly GCA_030617125.1 of Pirellulales bacterium. GTDB lineage: Bacteria > Planctomycetota > Planctomycetia > Pirellulales > Thermoguttaceae > JAUWWA01. Next base: position 367 of record JAUWWA010000367.1, read on the forward strand.
CCGAGTTCGAGCGATTCACGTCCGCTGCCGGTCAGATCGGGCGGTTCCTCCAGCGACAGCCCGCTGTCGGCCGGATCGGCCAGCGAAATGCCGCTGTCGCCGCCAATGGTGACGTCGCTGCCCGCGCCGCTGCCGCCGAGGACCAGGTCGTCGTCGTCCAGTTCCTTGCCGGATAGATCGACCGTGGATCCGCTCGCGGTGGCGCCGGCGGCCTCGGAAATCTGACTATCCTCCAACGTCAGATCTTCCTCCAGCGTCAGGTCGAGTTCCTCGAATTGGGAGACCTTGGAATCGATGTCGGCCTCCGCGGCCGGTTTCGACTCCTCGCCCAACTCCACGGCGCTATCGGCCGGTTCGATGTCGCTGCCGGTGTCGCGCTTGTCGCCACTCCCCCTGCCGATAACGGTTCCCGACGCGCCGGGACTGGACTCGCCCAACTCGACCTCGCTCGCCAGGACATCGCCTTCGTCCTCCGGCGCGCCACTTCGCGCTGCGGCAACTTTCTCGATGTCTTCCACTTTGAACTTCCAGTCGGGGCCGTCGCGATACCCGTGCAGCTTACGATCCTGGTACAGACGCTTGACGTCATCTTCGCTGACGCCGAGCACTTTCGCCGCTTCCGCCATATCGTAATACTTCTGTTGCATGGTCTTTCACCTCTGTTCCAACAGCGCCCGGATCTCCTGGGGCAAGGGATTCTCGTTGTTCAGGTGCATCATTTGCAGATCCCAGTGAATGTTGCGAACACTCCGCAGCGCGATCTTACCCGTCGTCAAATCAATCTGGTACACACTCATCACGCGCAGCCTAGGATCGACCACGGTCAGCCATTGGGCCTTCTCGCCGACGGACGCCGGCACGACGATCAAGTCGCTGCCGACCGCGGCGCCTCCGCGAGGCGCCGGCCGCTGGGCAAGCGCCTCGCCGCGATGGTCGAGTACGCCGACGGCCGCTATGGCCAATCCTGCCGTTGCCAGGGCCCCAAGCACCAATGCTTTCATAGCTGCCTCAACTTTCGCGATTAGGAAAGCCGGGACCCTACTTCTATTGTAAAAGCCCCGCAATCAATTTCAAGACACAAGCCTCCCGCCGGGGAGGGAAACTGCGGCGACGGAGCCCATTTTCCCAAGATTGCCCGGTCGGCGTGCCGCGGCCGCCGTCACGATCGGGCCCGGCGGAATGCGCCTAAGTTCTTTTTTGATAAGGGATTACGACAAGGGAAACCATGCACGCCCAGGGGCCGAGTACGTTGCAGCCGCCCGATCCACCACACAAGCAGCAATACCGGACCTTTTCAGCGATGCGATTGGAAAAGCCAAGCGGCGGCGAGTTTAGCCGCCGGGCAGCGGAGAAGCAAGGTCAGGTTTGCCGGAATGCCCAACCCGGTGGGGTGGTGCGATTTGCAGCCCCCCCAACGAGTTGTCCGTTTTGGGATCGTTTTATAGAATAACCCCAGACCCCACCGAGTACGCAAAATGTTCCGCGTTTCCCGCGAAATCGACTTCTGTTACGGCCACCGGCTGTTGAACTACCAGGGGAAGTGCCGTCATTTACACGGGCACAACGGCAAGCTGGTCGTCACGCTCGAGGCCCCAAGCCTCAACGATCGTGGGATGGTGCTCGATTTCGGCGACATCAAGAACGTGCTCGCCCGATGGATCGACAAAAACCTCGATCACCGAATGATCCTCAGTTGCGACGATCCGGCCGTGCCGGTGCTCAAAGAGTTGGGCGAGCCGCTGTTTCTGATGGACAGCAACCCCACGGCGGAAAACATCGCCAAGCTGATTTTCGATTTCGCGTCCCAGCAGGGCTTCCCGGTCGTCGAGGTGCGGTTTTGGGACAGCCCACGGTGCTGTGCGACGTATGGCCCGGGCTGAATCGTTCAAGAAAAAGCAACAGTCCGGGTGGACTTTTGGGGCCAACACCGGACTGTTTCCCCCCCTGGGAACGTACTCTTGAGTCGGCCGCGTTAGTTGCGGTTGGGTTCCCCTTCGATCCCGATTCGCGCGCGGCAACTACCCGAGCCACCTCAATGTGCTTCAGCCTGCTGCACCAAAGCACTCAACCCCACTTCCGCCGTCCAGGACGACAAAAGCACTAATCGGCCGATTACTCGTGTGTACTTTGGCAAACTTTGCCGCTTAATCCGATTCTTCCGACGCTTTCGGCTCATAAACTTTGCCGATTAGGCCGATTCTGTGGATGACCGAGCTGCCGCTGCGCGCCGCGGGAACAAACTAGGACACTGCAGGAGGCGACTCCAGATTTTAAGGAACCAGGCCGTGACCAAATCAAACCGACCTTTCTTGGCTATCTACAAATCACCCATCTTGTGGGGGGCCCTGGCATCGGCCGGGTTTTACGCTCTGGTTCGCTCCGGCACGCTCAGCGGCAAGCTGATCGACCAATACTTCGCCAGCCACCCGGTCGAGTATGTCGCCACGATTCTGTTCTTCGTCGCCCTGGCCGTCTTGGTGTTGAAGGGCCTCGACATGCTCAGCCAGTACTCGCGGCTTGCCGAAGGGGTCCTCGGCCCGCGTTCCGGCACGGGCGAGTTGCTCACCGATTGCACCGCACTGTTGGCGCGTCTCGACCGCCTGCCGGCTGCACGACGAGCCGATTACCTCCCCCGACGGCTCCGCGAGACGCTCGAACACGTCCGGCGTCGCGGCTCGGCCGACTCGCTCGACGAACACCTGAAATACCTGGCCGATCTCGACGCCGGGCGGCTCGACGCGAGCTACGCGTTGGTGCGGGTCATCATTTGGGCGATTCCGATCCTCGGGTTCCTCGGAACGGTGATCGGCATCACCATGGCGATTGCCAATCTCTCGCCCGGCGCGGTCGAGGACTCGCTGCCCCAGGTGGTCACCGGATTGA
>JAUWWA010000017.1 GCA_030617125.1 Pirellulales bacterium
CGGATCGCGGAACATCACCAGATCCGCTGGCTGGGGCCGCATAAGGGGGTCACGCATGCGGCGTTGGCCTCGATCACCAATGCGTGCTTTGACCTGTGGGCCAAAGCCCGAGGCGTGCCGTTGTGGAAGCTGCTGTTGGATCTGGAGCCCGAGCAGTTGATCGACCTGATCGACCTGAGCTACTACGAAGACGTGCTAACGCGAGAGGAGGCGATCGCCATTCTCCGGCGGCACTTGCCCAGCCGATCGCAGCGGGAAAGTGTACTCGAGACCGGCTATCCCGGCTACGATACTTCCGTAGGCTGGTTCCGATACAGTGATGAGATGATCAAGGAGAACGCGCGGCGAGCGGTCGATGCGGGCTTTACGGCCATGAAGTTGAAAGTCGGCTCGCCGGATCTTACGCGCGATATCCATAGGGCAAAACTCGTTCGCGAGGTGGTCGGCAGCGATGTGAAGATCATGCTCGATGCGAACCAAGTCTGGCCGCTGCCGGCTGCCTTGAAGGCTTGCCGCGAACTCTGCCAGATGCGGCCATTTTGGATTGAAGAACCGACCCAACCGGACGATGTGATCGCCCATCAGACTCTGGCTCGAGCGGTCGCGCCGGTCCCGATTGCGGTGGGCGAGGCTGTGACCAACCGTATCCTCTGGAAGAACTTCCTACAGGCCGGGGCCGTCGGCATCGTGCAGGCAGATTGTACCCGGCTCGCCGGCGTCAGCGAGTATCTGGCGGTGGTGATCCTGGCCAAGAAGTTTCCGGTGCGGGTGGTGCCACACGTCGGCGACATGGGTCAGATCCACCAGCATTTGGTGTTGTTCAACCACATCGGGTTGAACCACGAGAAGCTGTTTCTGGAGTACATTCCTCACTTGCGCGAGCACTTTGTCCATCCAGTACGGGTCGAGGGCGGCGTGTACCATACGCCCCAGGAGCCGGGCTGTAGTACTGATCTGAAATTCAATGATTGAAGTGCAATATTGCCTGGAACGTGGAGAAAAGGCGATTTTTCGCCGGTGGCCGAATTTGGGAACTTTGTTCGTAGTACGCGCGTCTAAGCAGAAGTTGTGCGCCTGCCCTGGCCATTTCGACAGTTCTACCCGCCGAAAATCACGAGGAGCAACACTATGCAACGTCTCATATGCCCGATCTTGTCGCTGGCGATCGTGGCGGCGACGGCCGGCGCGGCCCTGGCTCAGGCCGATGCCCAACAGGTGTACCGACAAGCGAAGGCCGCCTACGAGTCCGGCGAGTTCGCCACCGCCCGCGACCTGGCGAAAAAGGCCTCGCAGACAGACGCCAAGAATCCGGAAGTCTTCCTCCTGCTGGGGAAGTCGCATTACCAGCTCGGTGAATTAGACGAGGCGATCGCCGCCTGGAAGCGGACCTTGTCGCTGGCGCCCGAGGAGCCCTTCGCCGCTCGAATGCTGCGTGTCCTGCGTGCTGAAAAGGTGAAAGTCGACACGCGGATCAAGCTGCTGGAGGCATTGGTCCACGAAGAACTCCTCGACGAGGCGCTTCGGGAGTCCGGACGACTACTGGCCGAGAAGACGCTCTCCGAGTCGCAGCGGGCGACGACCCTGCTGTTGCAGGCCCAGATCGTGCTGAAGCTGGGCCGCCCGGCCGAAACCCTCGCAAGGCTCAACCATCTCCGCGTGCTGTATCCCAAGCAGTTCGATCCGGTGCAGGCGATGCTGCTGGAGGGGCAGGCCAAGTTGGCTGGCGGCGGCCGTCCGACGGTCGAAGGCAAGGCGATTTTGGAGAGGCTCGTGGCCGATCACCCGGGCGCTCCCGCCACGGCGACTGCCCGCTATGCCCTGATCGCCTACGAACTTCGGCAGGGCGTGAACCCCGCTCGAGCCGGCGCGTTGGCCAAGTGGCTTGCCGAGAGCCCGGGCCATCCACGGGTGGGCGAGGCGCTTCGGGCGCTGGTCGAGGCCTACCTGAGCGTGACCCGGCAGGGGGCGAGACCCACGCCGAAGGCCGAGTTGACCAAGTGGGACGTCGACGCCTTGGCCCTGGCCGATGAACTCTACAAGCAGACGCCCAACGCCAAGGAAGCGGAACAGCTTACCAAACTGCTGTTGAAACACCTCGATGAACATTATGCCAAGCACGGGGCCTATGCCGCGGCCGTCAAGGGGGCCGAATTGCAGCGGGGCGTGCCGCTGCCACGGAAGAGCCGACTGCTGATCCTGCGGGCGGTGGTGCGCTACAAGACGGCGATCGCGATGAAGCACCTCGGCGACCAGGCCCGCCTCGGCAAGTTGCCCGCCACGGCGCCGGTCGACGACGAGCCGCCCAAGGTGCTCCGCGACGTATTGGCCCAGTACGATGCGATTGCCGGCGAGTATCCGTCCCAGCCGGCTTGGACCGAGCAGGTCAAGCTGGCCGGCGAAGTTCGCAAATACGCCGCGAAGGTCCGCCCACCTATGAAGGTGGTCCGTTATAAAGGCCCCGACACCTGGGCGGTCGACATCAGCCGGCAGGTGATCAAGGCCGATGCCGACGCGGCCGCCGTGAAGGCGGCCGTCGACCTCGTCCAGACAATCATCACCGACTACGAGAAATGCGAGAACCTGGATGCCCGGGCCTTCAACCTCGGCGTCAGCCGCACGCTGACAACGGTGCTCTCACAAACACACGCCTCGTGGCCCGACGTGATGATGCGTCACGCCGAACGCCTCGATGCCGATGCCCGGCATGCATTCACCAGGAATCTGGAAAGCGGCGACGGCGAGCGGAATGCCCGACGGTCCGACGTGCAGCAGGAACTACTCCAAACGCTCGAAAAGCTCGTCGCCAACGAAACCCCGCGTGCGCCGGCCGCGCTGAAGCTCGTCGGACAGCATCTCCAGCCCTGGATTGCGCAGGGTCACTGGGCACTGGCCGAAGAGATCTACACCACGTTGGCAAAAGCACTTCCCGAATCAGAGCGGCGCCAGGCCGAGTTGGCGGTCGTCAAGCTGTGGACGGAACAGGTCACTCGTGAGCATCAGCGCCTGCTCGCGGCCGGTTTCACCGTACCCCGGCAACTCGATCCGAGATTGAAGAAGGCCCTGGCGCGGTGCTGCAAACTGCAAGCCGAGTTGGATCCCAAGAGCAAAGAGTTGGCATCGGTCCGCGGCATCTGGGACGCGATTCTGCATCACTATCGGACGTTGGAGTATTACGAGGTTGTCGACGCGGCGATCAAGGTCAAGGCCGAGCGGGCGGTCGACGCGGCCGACGAGTATGCGCAATTCACGCTTGCCCGCCAGTGCGATCTGCACGCCCGGCGCGAGTTGACGCGGTTTTTGAAGCAGTACGGCGCGTCGGAGCGGATCGTATTGACGCCGGCGTTCAAGGAGGCGATCGCCGCCTACATGAAGTTCATCACCGACCGGCCCGGCAGCCGGTTCGTTTCGCCGGCAACCGAGCGGATTTTCGAGATCGGTCGGCTTTTCGAGCAGAAGAAGGCATTTGCGGTAGCGTCCGGTGTGTACGGCGGGTTGGCGAAGTTTGCCGCCGGGGTGAAAGTGCTTTCGCAGTCGGCGCCGGACAAGCCGAGCGCCGCCGAACGGGCGACGTTCACCAGCGCCGTCGCGCTGGATTCACAGGCCCGAAAAATGCTGGCCGAGGCGCTGGCTTTACGCAAGAGCGACGACCTGCCGCCGGCAAAGCTCAGCGACGAGTTCGCCGCGGCGATTGCTGCCTACACAGGCTTCAGTGAGACCAAGCCCGACAGCCCGCTGGTGGGCGATGCTACGACCAAGATCATGTCGATCGCGCATGAATACGCCAAGATCGACGCCTGGGACGTGGCCGACGGGGTGTACGCCGATCTATTGAAGTCGAAACTGAAGATCCGCCGCGCGGAGCGGCTGCAATTTGCCCGTGGCCTGTGCCAGTTGGGCCGTGCGATGCCCAAGCACGCCCGCGAAGTGCTCTCCGTGCTGACTTCCGGCGGCCTCCGCGGGTCGGGTGAGGCGTTGGGGCCGGAGATGCTGGCGCAGCTTGTTCGGTCGGATAGCCTTACCCTCGGGTTTGCTAGGGCGGAGCTGCAAGCTCCGTCAGGCGGCGGTCCTCGCAGCAGCGTGGCAGGACGGCGGCCGGCCGACACGCCCTCAGCACAGCCGCCCGCCGAAGAACCAGCGGAGGAAGCCGACGGCCGCGCCCGGCGCGACGTGCAACTGTTGGCGATGATCCGCCGTCAGCAGTCCGATCGTGCGGCCCAGGTGGCGCAACTCCGCGAGAGGCTCGTATACAACGCTCCTCCGGAACAGCAAGTTGACCAGGAGGGCAAGCAGGCTGCTCAGCGGGTGGCCCAGCGCGGCGTCCTCTCCAAAGCGGAGCTTGCTCGGCAGGAAAAGGCGATTAGTGCCGCATACGAGATATTTCAGGGCATTCGCAAGGAGTATCCGCACACGCCGACTGCCCGTCAGGCCCGTGGCGAGATTCTCGTGATGGTGGGCCACTGGCGTACGCTGAGCCAGTGGCAGCGTTCCGCCGCGCTGGCCGAGCGGTTCTTGGCCGACAATCCGACCAACGCGGAGTTGCCCAAGTTGCGACTGGAGATCGGCCGGAACCGGCTCGCCTGGGCGTCCAAGCCGATCGAGCGGAAGGCCACCAAGCAGGTGATGCTGGCGGAAGTGTCGAAGCGATTCGACGCCGCGCGGAAGGAGCTTGCCAAGATCGTGACCGACTTCCCCCGCGAGCGGAGCTATCAGCAGCAAGCGCAATGGGACATTGCGAACAGTTTCCTGACGCAGGCCCGGGTGGTGGCGGCGTTCAGTCCGACGCCGGCCCGGGGGCAGTACGTCCGCACGACCAAGGAACTCAGGCTACTCGCCGAGAAATACCCCGACCACCCGAAAATCGGCACCATCCCGCAGATGCTGTGGAACGTCTCGAATGAATTGGAGGGCCGTGGCTATTACGAGGAGACGATCCTCGTCTGGAACGAACTGATCATTCACGCACCCGTGCACGCTCTGTCACAACAGGCGGCGTTGAAGATCGCGCAGACGTACCACCAGAAGCTCAAGCGACCGCTGAAGGCGGCCGAGGCATACCAGGAACTGAATTTCACCCGCGGTGGCGGCGACCAGACCCTCCAAAACGCCATCTTCCAGATCGGCTCCGAACTGAAGGGCGAGAAACGTTGGGTCGAGGCGCTGCACGTGCTCGAGACGTTCGTCGACAGCTTCCCCCGCCATCCACAGGCCGGAACCGCACTGACCATGGTCGGCCAGATCCACCAGACCAACGAGGCGTGGGAAGACGCCATCGCCGCCTATCGCCGAGTGATCGTCGAGTTCAAGAACGGTAAGTTCGTCCAGGATGCCAAGTGGGCGATCGCCGGATGCACGATCAACCTCAGCCAGTGGCGCGAGGCGGCCGACGCATACCGAGTATACGCGAAGGCGTATCCCAAGGATTCCAAACTGGCCGAGGCCAAGCGGCGGATCGAGGTGTTCAAGGACCTGGTGCGCTACCAGGGGCTGGTCGACGAAGAGCGACAGCGCAAAGCGTTCGACGCCCAGTACCAAATCGCCGCGATCGTCGGCACGCAGTTGTCCAATCCGGTCAAGGCGATCATCGAGTATCGCAAGGTCGTGAAGAACTGGCCGGAGAGCCACCTGGCCGACGACGCCTTGTACGCGGTGGGCACGACGTACCTTTCGCTGGGCGAGACGGAGCAGGCCCGCGAGGCCCTGCTGGCGGCGGCCGAGAAGTACCCGGCCAGCCCGCTGGCCGACGACGCGCTGTTCATGGTCGGCAAGAGCCACGAAGACGAGGCCCAGAAGCTGGCCACGGTGACGCGGGAGAAATCGCTCGAAGAGGCGAAAGACGTGGCACAGAAGCACGCCTACAAGCAGGCCCAAACGACGCGGCGATTGCAGCAGGAGTTCCGGGGAAAGCGGATCGCCAGTCTCCGCAAAGGAGGCAAGGGGGAAGCGGCCTCAGTGGAAGAAGCCGCCCAGGCCGCCATTTACGGCCAGTTTAGCAGTGCCAACGTGGCACTGTTCGCGCAAAAAGCCTACCAGGAAGTCGAGGCGCTGACCGCCACGCAGCTTGCCGATCGCCAGGACAAGATCAACGCCGCGCTGCGCAAGGCGGTGGAGTCTTACACCTCGGCCTCGAAGGTGGCCGGCGCCGACAAGGCCGACGATGCGTTGCTGAAGATGGCCACCATTTACGACCAGCAGCTTAGGGACTCGAAGGCCGCCATGCAGACCTGGCTGGAGATCGTCCGGCAGTTCAGCGGCACCGGCGTGGCCGAGGACGCCAGTTGGCGAATCGCCCAGGTCTACGAGCGCGAGGGTAAGTACGCCGAGGCGATCGAGGCGTACAAGGCGTTCTTGCGGAATTACCGCCGCAGCCCCAAGGCCGGCGCCGCCCAGTTCGCCATCGCCGAAAATCACGAGCACCTGGGCCAGTGGGTCGCCGCAATGGACTCGTATACGAACTACATGACCAACTTCCCCGACGGGCCGTTGGTGAAGAAAGCCAAGGAACAAATCAATTGGATTAAAACCTACCGATTGTGATCAGGAGACCCAACCATGCGGATTCCAAACACCATCCGGCTCGCAGCGATGACCCTCGCGCTGGCCGCCCTTTGCGGCATTGCTTCAGCCCAAGCAAAGCCGGAAAAACCAAAACCGGATGCGGCAAAGCCAGACGCAACGAAGGGCGAACCAGATGCCGAACCCACGCCCGAGGACCTCTTCAGCCAGGGACGTGACGCCTTGTTCAAGGGCCGCTACGAAAAGGCGGTCGAACTGTTGGGCAAGGCCGTCGCCGCCGACAAAACAAAGACCAGCTACCGGCTGCACCTGGCCCGGGCGTACCACTACGCCGGAAAAAGCGACAAGGCCACCGATGAATTGGAAGCCATCCTCAAGACCGCGCCCGATCACGTCGAAGCCGGTCAGCTCTTGGGCGAAATCTACGCCGCCGCCAAACGCTTCAAGGACGTCGTCCGGGCGCTCGAACCGCTGCTGAAATACCGCCACGATTATCCCACTTACCACATGCTCGCCCGGGCCCAGTACGACCTCGGCAAGCACGAGAAGGCCCGAAAATACTACGAAGAAGCCGTCAAGCTCAACCCCCGTAGCGCCGCCGACCACTACGCCTTGGGAAACATCTACTTGTCGGGCAACTTCTGTGCGTTGGCGGCCGAGTCGTACCAATCGGCATTGCGCCTGGGACTCGACAGCCCCGTGTTGCGTTACAAGCTAGCCTCGGCCTACTTCAATCTGCGGAACTACTTCGGGCAGATCACCATTCAGACAGTGCGCTCGGGCAAGGCCGGTGAGATCAACAACCGTTGGTACTTGATTGAGCCGGTGCCGGGCCGCAAAGACGTCTTCCGATGTGCGGCGGAGGCCTCGGCAGCTTACCAGCTCGCCAAGGCAGTGGCCGACGGTATCGAGGATCGACCCGATATTCACGTATTGCGAGCGACGATCTACTTGAATGCCCAACGCTACGCGCGGGCCTACGAGATGTTCACCAAGATCGGCCCCGCGGTGTCGGAGGAGGACAAGGCCCTGTTTCATTACTACTACGCCCAGGCCGCCTTCGGCACAGGCAGGTACGACAAGTATTTGGAGTTGCTCTGCGAGGCAATCCGGCTGGATCCAGAGGCCTACAAAGCCACGCTGGTTGACGCGTATCTCAAGGTGGCCGAGCAACACAACCAGGCCGGGCAGCTCCAGAAGTATATCGACTATCTGGCGTTGGCCGTGGCGGAAAGCCCGCAAACCGCCTCGCTGCACCTGAAACTCGGTTTCGCCTACGAGGAAGCCGAACAGCGCGAGAAGGCGATCGCCCAGTGGCGGATGGTGCTAGACCTGGAGAGCGATCATCCGCAGCGGATGAAGCTGTTGAACCTGATCGAGAAGTACCGCAGCGGCAGCGAATCGCCCAAGCCGGCTGAACCGGCCAAGTCCGTTAGCCGGAGCGTGACGGAGGGAGTCGACGATTCCGCCGGAATGGTTGGAAGGATTGGTTCGAAGGGATACGAGCAGGTCAACGGCAGCGATTTGGAGTTGCGCCGGATGTAAAGACGAAGAATTGGGCCATCGCAGAGCGAAGGCGTATCCGAGGGTTTTGGGTGTCCCCAAGTCGCCCCTTCAGCAGTGCCGCGAGACACATCGAAGGATCGCTCATCGATGCGGTGCTTGCGGGCTGGTTGGCGGGATTTCGATATCGATCCGCCCATCACCGTCGGCTTTTGCCTTTTCGATCATCGGTGGCAGACGGCTATGCGTGGCCCAGCGATACGACCAGGCGAAATGGTTGCGGGCTGCCTGCGGGTACGTGAAATCCCAAAGCTTCATGGCTTGCTCCTTCAACGCCCACGCCCGCGACGTTTTCAGGTTGCTCCGCCGCAACCGGCAAAACTCGCGCCATTCGACCAGATCGAATTTGTCCCGCCCCTTCAACCAATCGTACTTGGTGCCCTTCAGTCGCTCATCACGCTCCATGATCCCATGCACCTCATCCCAGGTGAGGCCCAAGTGCTCGGCCACGGCCCGCTGACTGGCCGCCCGCAGCCAGTCGATCGCCAATCGCTCAAATAGTGCCGTGAACCGGCTGTGCGGTTCGGCCCAAGGGCAGGCGCACCCCACGGACCCCATGTTTCGCACAACGGCTGCGCGGGGGCTGGGCGTGCAGGATCGTCCGGTATTGGCAGGGAGCATGAGGCACGAGCCGAATCTGATGGGGGCATCTAGACTTTGGAGACTCTTACCACCGTGTCCATCCAGCACATGGCGCCGCCGATGGGATCGCCTACGTTAGGGATAATCCAGTTGGGATGCACGCCGCTGTCTGCCCACCACTTGTTGTGGCAATCGGCTTCACACACGTGGCCATGAGATTCCCGGCCCGAAGCATATTCACCCCAGGCCCAATGCCCACAGTGATTGGAGATCGCGATCGCGCCGGGAACAATAGCTTCGGTAACATGGGCCTTGATGGTTATGACCCCAACGGTTGATTTCACTCTGATTTCATCTCCATCGGTGATGCCGATCTTCCTGGCAGTTTCCGAGTTAATCCAGGCGGGATTGTCGTGGTAGAGTTCAGTCAACCATTTGCAATTCTGGGTTCGCGAGTGCGACTGTACGTTGACCTTGTAGGTGGTCAGGATGAGTTCATTGGGGTCCATCTTCTCGTGCGCCGGAATCGGCATCCAACTGGGGAGTGCATCGAATCCTTTCTCGGCCAGCCCCTCCGACCTGATCTCGAACAGCCCCGTCTTCCACCGGTGCTTGTCCGGCGGAAAGCCTTTCCGCGCGCTTCCGTCACTGCATTTCTGGGCCACGTACTGCTTGGCGGCCTTCTTGCCGTCCAACGACGAATAATCGGTATCGCTCTCGCTCTTGTGGTAGTAGACACCGGTGGCTTCATCCAGGGTGGCTTCGGAGACGTCCACCTCTTTGGCGTGGCTGAGGTACGCCGGCTGGGCCTTGTCGTCGTACCACGCCCCGTGCTTCTTCATGTACTCAAAAGCACCTCCTTCGAGGTTCTTTTCGCCGAGCGTCGTCTGGCAACCGTCTTTGACGAACTCTTCGGCCGATTCGAAGCCGAGGTCCAACCCCAATCTTTCGGCAAGCTGACAGACCACGTCGCAGAAGTTGCGGGCATCGCCGAGCGGCTTGACGGCGGGCTGTCGGATGTAGAATTCGGGGACCTGGTTCGCACAGACCATGTCATCACAGGCCCAGCGCTCCAGATAAGTAGCGTCGGGCAACACCAGATCGGCCAATTCCGTGGACTCGCTCAAGGCCACGTCCACCGACACGACGAAAGGCATCTTCCGTTCGTCCTTCATCAAATCGATGTTTGCCTGGCACTCGCCGTTGACGTAGACCGGGTTGTAGCAGTAGATCATGTAGATTTCGGGACGTTCCGGCCCCCGGCGAATCATGTTGAGCACCTGATGGGAAGCATGGTGGGTGGGATAGCCGTAGGCGCCCTCCTTTCCATCCAAGATATGAAGCTTCTCGGGGTGTCCGCCAGGCTTGGGGATGCTGAACTTCCAGCCGGCGCCGACTCCCCGGCAACGCCCGCCCGGGCAGTCGATATTGCCGGCAATCGCCTCCAGCATCAGGATGGCCCGCTCGGTCTGCACGCCGTTGTGGTGCATCACCGCACCGCGGTAGCTAGCGCACACGCTCGGTTTGGCCCGGCCGTATTCCAAGGCGATGGACTCGATCTTTTCGGCCGGCACCGTGCTGATCGTTTCCGCCCACTGCGGCGTGTATTCCGCCAGATGCTCTTGAAGATCCTTGACGGTCACGTTGGTGTAGGTTTCGATAAAGTCCCGGTCGCAGATTCCATTTTCCAGCAGCACGTGACACATCGCCAAGACGACCGCGAGGTCGGTACCCGGTCTGATGGGAATCCACTGGGTCGACCTTGCAGCCGTGTTGGAATGGCGGACGTCAAAGGTATACATCTTCACGTCCCGGGCCATGGCCTGGACGCATCGCTGCGCCATGGGGATGTGATTGGTGTGGGCCTCCAGGAGGTTGCTGCCGAAGTTGAGGATGAAGTTGGTGTTCTCGAAGTCCCAGTTATCGTAATGGCTGCCCCAGGTAAGTTCCTGGGCGGTCCACTTGGCGGATTCGCAGATACTCGTATGGTTGCCGACGGTGCCGGTTCCATAGGCAGTGAGGAAATAGTCCTTGATGATTTTCGAATCGCTGCCCTTCATCCGGCCGTAGTGGAACATGAAATGGTGGGGATTACCCTCGTCTTTGAGGGTTTTGAGTCCTTTTACTTGGTGCCCGGCGATTTCGCCGCCGTCGATCAACAGATCGAATGCTTCATTCCAGGAGATGCGTTGCCACTTTCCTTCCCCGCGTTTGCCTACCCGCTTCAGCGGATAGAGCAGTCGATCCGGGTTGTAGACGACGTTTATCCCGGCCTGGCCTTTTGCGCAGAGTTTGCCGCTGGTTCTGGGGAGTTCGGGATTGCCTTCGATCTTGACCAGTCGGCCGTCCTCCACGTAGCAGACGATGCCGTCGCGGGTGACGCATTGCCAGCAGGCCGACGGGATTCTCTCGCGTTCGATCTTGGTTTGGGGGGAGAAATCTCTGCCGCCGGCGGCCAGATCGAGTTCTCCCGTCAGTATTGGGGAGTTGGCGCCCAGGGCCCGTTTCCCCGAGAGACCGAGCGCCGCGGCAACGGCGCCCAAGGTGAGGAAATCGCGTCTTGTCGAATCGGTCATCGGGTCTATTTCCTTTCCAAGAGGGATTGTCGTTTACCTGGGGCCCTTGCCGGTGACGTTTACGCGACAGCCGTTCCATCGGCTGCCGGCCGATCTTGGATCAGACATCTCTCCAAAGGAATGGCCACCAGCAG
>JAUWWA010000010.1 GCA_030617125.1 Pirellulales bacterium
CCCCGCACTCAACGCGTTTCTCGACGTCGCCAGGCACCCCCCCCTGATCCATGGTCAGCCCGATAATGCTCGCGCCGTGCTCGGCGGCCAGTGGAATCAACTGTTCCATGCTCTCGGGAGCCGCCGTGCTCGAATTGATGACGAGCTTCACTTCCGGCAGGGCCTGTCTCACCTTGGGGACCGCCTCGCGCAGGACTTTGGGTTTGGCGCTGTCGAGCGAGATCGGTTTATCAGCTATCTCATGGACGGTTTCGGCGAGCCATACGAAATTCTCCGTCGTGTCGCCCTTGGTCGGACCGAGGTTGATGTCCATCACGTCCGCGCCTCCGGCGATTTGCGCGCGGACGAGGTCCTGTACGACCGTCTTGTCCTTTTCGTTGATGGCCCTGCGGACGTCGCGGTACATCCCGTTGATACGCTCACTAAAGATAATCATGTGCGTTCCTCCAAATTTTTCCTGGAAACGTGCCCCTTCGGCGGCGCCACGTTGGCCACGTTACTGGTATAGCCTGATTACTCGTTTCCGTCAATCGGTGGTGACCGCATTCATGCGATTGTTGGGTGGTTTAGCCTGGTATGACCCGATAAATCGGGTCACTATGAGTTCTTGTGTACCGTTCAGATTACCCGACGAGTTGACCGACCGCATTACGGACAGCCTGCATCGCCTTCGGGTGGCGCATGATCAACAGGTCGGCTCCTCCCTGGAGCAGGTCGGTCGCGGTGACGGCCTCCCAGGCCGGACCGCGCTCGGCGGCCGGTCCCCATACGTCGGCGACCTCATCGCCCGAGCGGGCCTCCTTCGCACGCCACGCCTCCAAGCCGACGTCCAGAAGTACCGGCTGCGCCATGAGCCGGTCGCCGCTCAGCGCGGCAAGCCTTCCACGCTCGAGGATCGAGTAGATGTACTCCATGCCGTATCCCAGTGAGGCGGTGCTCGGATAGATGATGATGTCCTCGATGGGGTAACCCATGTCGCTCACCAGGATGTTCACCTGCTTGGCCTTGTTAATGTCGCACGGCGACAGCGCGATCAGCTTATGCCCATAGGCCTGGGCGGCCGCCGAGAGCGTGCGGTACTCGTCCTCGCTCACGGCGCCGAGTAAGCAGTTCTCTCCCTGGGCGGCTTCTGCCACCTTGGGCATGAGCTTCTGATCCTTCTCCGGCACGTCGCAGCCCCAGATGATCAGCGGAAGGTCGACGGCCTGGAGGACGGCTTGAACGGTTGCGGCGGCCTGCTCCGGCGGGCAGTCGCCTTCGTCGGGATGGGTCGATACGAGCCGAAAGTTGATCAGATCGGCCCCCAACTCCTTCGCACGGCCCGCCCACGCCGCCGGGTCGGACCACACGTCGCCATAGACCTCCTCGAGCGGCTGGGGCCAGTCGGTCGGCTGTTTGTCGAGCACGTCCAGCGCGATGGTCGGCGGATGGGGCGTTTCCCCGTCGAAGCTGAGGAACACAATCCCGCTCTGGCCGCCGATGGCGACACTGCGGCCGCGCGTTCCACCTTCAGCTTTCGTGGCCCCGATCGTAACCGTGGTGATTTGCCCCGACCATTTTTCTTGCGTGTCAGGAATGGTCATCGAGTTCTCCTTTCATGGGTTCGGTTTTGCACAAAGCCGCGACCGGAGGTTGCAGCTTCATGAGTGTATGACGTGCAATGCCTCCACGATCTTGTTGACTGCAAGCAGCGCGGGAGTTTGCCCGTCGAGGCTGAACACGTCTTGGCCGAGAGCCCCGGCACGCTCCACGTCGTCGTCTTGTGGAACGTCGGCAAGGCGCTGGGCGCTGAGCGCCGCCAATTCGCGGTCGATTTGTCCGGCGACTCCTCCCGGCCGAAGGCGGTTGACCAGCACTATCCGATGCCCGATGCGCACCGGCAACTCGTCGCAGAGCGTCAGGATACGTTTTACCGCGCGCAGCGCCGGCAGCGCTGGATCCATCACGGCGACGAGGAAGTCCACGTCGTTGGTGGTCCTGCGCGAGAGGTGTTCCATGCCGGCCTCGTTGTCGAGCACGACTGCCGCGTAGTTCCTCGACAGTTCGTCGAGCGACCTGCGTAGCAGCGTGTTCACGTAGCAGTAGCATCTTGGTCCTTCAGGGCGGCCCATGGTCACGAGATCAAAGCCGTCGGCTTCCACGATGGCGCGTTGGATTTCATCGTCGACGGCGCGTACCCGCCCTACCCCGCTGGGCGGCGATCCTTCTGGGCTGGAACCTTGCTCGCGGATGTCCGCCAGCGGCTTGCCCTCTTCCACGCCGCGCGCCGCGGCGAGGGGGGAATTGGGGTCGGCGTCGACGGCGAGGATCGGGCGGATCCCCGCTTCTCGGAGTGCACGCACCAGAAGCGCGGAAAGCGTCGTCTTCCCCGTTCCGCCTTTGCCGGCAATCGCAATGGAAAGTGTCATAACGGTACTCTGAATCGTAAACCTTGAACTCCGAATCCTAGTCCTTCTTCGTTGCAACTCCAGGTTGCTCTGTTACATTTCCTTGACGGTGTCCGGTTGCCGAGACCTGCTCCGGAGCCCCTCCAATCGTTGGGCCAGCTTTGGGAACCGCGAGAGGTCGGTGTGGGGCAGAAAACAGGCCGACGTGAACTTTTCCATGTACGCCGCATCCACCAGGAGTTCCTGTAGGTGAGGCGGTCGCGAATGCCGGCGGCCTCCGCGAGCATGCGACGGCTGAGCATGATCAGCTTCGCGCCCGCCACCGAGCTGTTGCCGATGAACTGTATCCGTTCGGCGGGCAACTCGGGCAGCAGGCCGATCGTGATACAACTGGCGATGTCGAGCCGGTTGCCGAACGCCCCGGCAATGTAGACCTTCCGAATGTCGTCAAAGGAAACTCCAATGGAGCGCACCAGTGCGTCGGCGGCCGCGTAAATTGCGCCCTTGGTGCGGATGAGGTTCTCGACGTCGGCCTGGTTGATCACCACGTCGCGCCGGCTGCCGGACTCCTTGGCGGAGACCAACAGCAGCGCCGGCCGATCGTCCTCGCCCAAGGTCTGGAAGCGATCCGCCGCGCGATCCACCTGGAAGCAGCCGCCGCGGTCGACGATGCCCGCAAGGAACATCTCGCTGAGCACGTCGATCAGGCCGGTTCCACACAGGCCCACCGGCGGGCAGCCGTCGATGGTGGTCGCCGAGACCGCGAGGTCGTGCCGATGGATGCGTACGCTGTCGATTGCCCCGCTGGTGGCGCGCATCCCGCACGTGACCGACCCGCCCTCGAAGGCCGGTCCCGCCGAGGCCGAACAGGCGACTAGAAAATCCTTGTTCCCCAACACGACCTCGCCGTTCGTGCCGATGTCCATCAGTAGCGAAAGTTCCTCGGATCGGTGCATGCCGGACGCCAGAATTCCCGCCGTGATGTCGCCGCCGACGTAGCTTCCCACGGCGGGAACCGTGTAGAGAATCCCTCGCGGATGGATTCGCAGTCCCACTTCGGCTGCTCGAACGGGCGGCGGGCTGGTGGCCGCGGGGACAAACGGGGAAAGACGAAGTAGGTCCGCTTCGAGTCCCAGCAGCAAATGCGACATCGCCGTATTTCCTGAAACGACCACGCAGTAGATGTCGCCGCGTCCGACCCGGGCGCGCTCAACAAGGTCGCCGATCAAGAGGTCCACGTCTTGAATGACGGCGCGGTGCAGCGCCTCGGCCCCGCCGGGCTGCCTGGCGGAGTTGATGCGGTTGATGATGTCCGCGCCGTACTCGATCTGGGAGTTGTACTTCGCGGCGGCCTCGCGCGTGGTTCCGGTGCTGAGGTCTACCAAGTGCCCGACCACGGTTGTCGTGCCCACGTCGAGCGCCAGTCCGAAGTTCCAGTCGGAAGTATCACCCTGCTCAACGCAGAGGATTTCGTTGACGTCGCTTCGCAGGCCGACGGCCGCCGTGATCCGACCGTCCCACTGCCACTTCCACGAGGAGCGGCGGGTCGTGAGCCGCCGGAGCATTCGTGGCAGTTCCCGGGCGACCTTCAGTCCCATCTGCATCGCGCCCGGCCGCTTCTTCGACACTGCCTGAAGCAGCCGCTCCTGATCGGCCGTCGGATCGTCCAGCGTGGGCTTCGGCAGCTCGAGGAAGAACTTCTCGACAACCGGATCGAGTTCGGCGGGCGGGCGCTGCGCCCCGCGGTGGGCAAAATCGCGGAACTGCTCGCCGTCCTTGGCGATGGCCTCGTAGCCGCCCAGCCGCGTCTCCGGCGGTACCTCGACCTCAAGGTCGCTCGTGGGCACCACCTGGCACGCCAGTACGTATCCACGGCGGATTTCCTCGCGGGTGAGGAACTGGGTCGATTCGCCCTCGACTTCGCCGGTGCGAACAATCACGCGGCACTTGCCGCAAACGCCCTCGCCGCCGCAGATGGCGCCTACGTAGACGTTCGCCTGGCGAGCGGCTTCGAGCAACGTCTTGCCCTGTTCGACCGCCGTTTCGTGCCCTTCCGGAAGGAAACGGATGCGAAAGCTGGCCACGATCAGTAACACCTAGTCGGAGATATTGTTGCGGGACTGCAAACGGATAACTGTCAATTGTCAATTCTCAATTTGCGGTGTCTTGTACCTTCCACTGCTTCTTCAGGTAACTCGGTATGCCCGAGGCCTCCTTCGGACCGACCTGAACCGACCAGCCGGATTCATCCTCGATCCCGGCCGAAAGTACGGCTACGAAACCGGGAATCACGAGTTGCCGGTGAGAGACCTTTTCCTCGACGGCGGACTTCTTCATCGCCTCGGTGATCGTCTCGGCGTTGAACTTGTCGGAGGCCCAGGCTGTCAGCACGGAAGTTCCCTCGGTGTCGACCGAGAGGATGTATGCCGGCATACGGCTCGCTTCGACCTCACCCTCGACCGAGTAGTAGCTCAGCGAGAAGTTGGTCGTCACCAGCACCGGCGAGCTGTCGGTGACTTCGCCAATCGCGTTGAGCTTCGGCTCGACGGCGACCGGCTTCTGTGGATCGATATAGATGTCCTGCCGCGTGGTAAGCACGGGAAGCATCTGCCACGGCTCGATCGCATCGGTAACCAGCACAGCGGCGTACTTGGCGATGAAAGTGCTTGCCTCGATCGCCTGCATCGTGAGGTCTTTTGCGGTCGTAAAGGCGATTGCCGGGTACCCGACGGGACGGAAGCCCTTCAGCGCGAGCCGGCGGATCAAGGTGAGCGCCTCCAGGGTCGACTTCAGGTCGCGCGTACCCGGGTCGAGGACCAACTGGTCAACGCCGGCCGACCCTAGCTTGGGCGTCAACTCGGCAAAGGCCTCAACGCCGTCGGCCCGGACCGCCAAGGGGCAGTCGTTGTCTTTGGCGACCTTCGCGGCCGCCTCGGCCTGGAGCGGGTCGGAAATGTACAGAAGCGGCCGCTTGGCCGGTAGCGCCGCGGCGGCCTTTTCGAGATTACCGGCCGTCGCCGACATCAAGAGGCACGCCAGGCCGGACTTCTCCGCGGAGAGCGCCGCCGCTTTCTCGAACCGGGCCGCGTCGCCCGACTCGTTGCAGACCGCAACGAGATTCACTTTGATCTTGGTGCCTACCCGCTCGAACGCGAGCCGGCCGACCGCCTCGGCACGCTTGGCAATCGCGGCTTCGTCAAGCGTATCGGAAATCCTCACGGCCACCGCGGCGGGCCGATGGAATCGTTCCTCGTGGCGGTAGAGTTGAGTTTCGTTTCCAATCTTGATTTCGTTTTCGTTCGTGCCGATGGTAACAAGCTGAATGGGGGGACGCGAGGCGGACTCCAACGCCGCCTTGGCCTCGGCGGTTACGTGCGGGCACTTCTCCAGCGCAACCTGTCCGGTCGCCATCTTCATGGCGAAGGCCAGGCAGGTTGGAAAACCGCAGTCCTTGCAGTTGGTCTTGGGCAACTGTTTGTAGATTTCAAGGCCTGTAAGAGCCATGGCTCCTCCACAGGGTTCGGGGTTCAGGATTCAGGCATTCCTACGTCGAAAATCGGCTTCTTCAGTCTGCAATTCACAGTGTGCAATTTGCAGTGCGCAATCTATCCGGCGCGCCGTCGCACCGGCGGCAGCTAAACCATTATATCAGCGGGTCCAGCGAGATGGCGGGGTGGCTTACCTTCTCGAGGTGCGCGAGCACTTCCTCCTCGCTCATGGCATCTTCTTCGGTGGCAATTTTGTCGAGCAAGTCCGGCTCGCCGACCCTCTCGGCTTCCTGCTGGAACCGCTCGCGGATGCCTTCTTTGAGTTGCTTGGGCATCCAAACGAGCCGTTTAACGCCGCCGTCGGCCGCGAGGAACTTGGGGCTGGAAAGATACAACCGGCCCACGCCGACGAATCCCGGCGTCTGTGCGCCGCCGCCGGTGGCCGAGGCCAGCTCACCGAAGCTCATCCCCGACGGCGTAACGTCCGGAAACTCGCGGTTGACCACCATCACGCCGTTCGCCAGGGGCAAGATCGCCACGATGCACTCGAAGCAGCCGCAACTGGTCATCGGCGATTCCAGCAGGCTGTAGGCGCAGAAACGCTCCACTTTGCGGTTCGAGTTTTCGTAAACGAACTTGTTCACGCCCTCCCACTCGCCCTTGACGTGGTCGATGGTGCGGCCCTTCGGGATGGGCTGGTTCGGGCCGGTCGGGTTGATCTCGTAGTTCGCCCGGCCGTCGAGCCAGTTGTACGCCCCGCAAAGCCCCAGCCGTTGCGGCGTGATCACGCACACGTGGTCGGGCGCGTAGCTCTGGCAGACCGTGCAACTGTAGAACGTGTCCACCGACTCGTCCGTCATGCCGGCGATGCGGTCGTCGCGGTAGCGGAACGCCTCGCAGGCCTCCTCGATCTTCGCTTTGACCATTTCGGGCTTGGTCAACAGCCGGACGGCCACCTTGTCGACGATCCCGCCGTAGTCGTCGTGGAGCTTCGCGTGCAGAATCGTGCCGAGATGGCGCAGGCGGAAACCGGCGTCGAAGGCCTTCTTGCTGATGCGGCACCAGATCTGATCGCGCTGTCCGGTGTGCATGAAGCCCATCGCGTGGCTGGTGTAGAGGTGGATCTGCCGCTCCATGATGCCCTCGAAGTCGCGTTGCATTTTTCGCCCGGCGACCAGCACCTCGATGGTCAGCGGCATCGCGCCTCCCGACTCGACCGAGTCGATATCCGGCCCGACCACCTCGACATGGCCGTCCTCGGTGTCGGGCGAATCGACCACGTGGGCGTATTCCACCGCGTCGGAGTATTTGTAGCCGAACTGCACGTGCATGTCATCCTTGCGGACGCGCTCGCCCTCGAAAGCGGCGGCGAAGCCGACCGGAATGTCGATCTTCTCGATTTTGACCTTCACCGCGCGGGTATCGATACAGGTCGGCACGAGCTTGTCGTAGTCGGTCTCGACGACAATCGCCTCGCGCACGGTCACGCCGGTGGGGCGGACTTCGGGAGTGGTTTCGGAGTCGGAGATGACCGGATAGCCCATCAGGATCGCGCCGGCGCCCACCGCATACCAGTCATCCGGAATGTCGCCGAACGTGATCCCGAAAGCATGGATGCGCCGCTTGGTGTAGTCGAGGCACTTTCGCGACTCGCCGCGCTTGTGGCCGCCGAAGGTCAGCGCGCTGCGGATCGACCAGTTGAGCACATAGATTCCATCGAGCGTGTCGGGGCCGACCGGCACGACGTACAGGTCCCAGCATTCTCCCAACGGCGCGTCTTCCTTGAACACACCACCCTCGACCATCTGCTCGCGCATGGTCTTTCCGTCGCGATTAGCGCAGAGAAACGTGAGGATGCTCCGCTGTTGGAGTTCCCGCACGACCTTTACGGCGATTTCGGTCGTGGGCGCCGGGCCGAGGATCACCGCGAACCCCGGCATCCGCCCGTCGACGAGCTGGATACCCAGTTCGCGCATGATCGTGTCGGAGATGAAGCCTTGCCAGCCGTTGGGCGTCACGTGGCCGTTGGCGGTTCGCAAGGCCACCAGCACCTCCTGGGCGAGCATGGTGGCCACCCCGGCGTCCAGCCCGTCGCCGAGATACGGCAACCATAGCTCCTCAGTCGGCACGGGCCGGAGCAATTCGCGGGCGTGCTCGAGCTGCGGCTTCAACTCGCCGACCGTCTTGACCTCCAGTCCCATCAACGAAAATGACATCGGCAGATAGTAGGCCGTCTGCGGCCCCCAACCGACCGGCTTGTCTGCGCCGTGCTCGGCAATCGCCTTATCGAGCGCCTCCTCGGCCTGCCGGACCCACTCGTGCGCACCCCGAATTACTTGCATGAAGACCTGTTTAGACATTCGTGCCTCCCGTTGACGTTAATTCCTTTACTAGTTTTTGTCTTTTGCAATGTGGGCAAAGATCGTGGCCCGCGAGGATTTCTGTGACCGGCGGTCCGCCGCGACGGCAGAGCGCTTGCTTGACCAGTTCGCTGGCGACCGGCTTGCCGCAGTCCGCACAACGCTTGCGTTTGATGCGGCTCTTAAAGGGTGAGATTTCGACTTCTTCCTCATGTTCACGGACCACGATCGTCCCCACCGGGCACACAGCCGCGCATGCCCCGCAACCGATGCAGTCCTCCGAGGCCAGGCGAAACGGCGCGGCAATGGTCCGCTCCACGCCGCGCCCGGCTGGAGCGATGGCCGACGCGCCGATCACATCGGCACACACCTGTACGCATAGACCGCAGAGGATACAGTTCCGCTGCGCCTCGGTTACGTGCGGATAAGGAGTGCCCAAGACGCCCATCCGGGCGGCCAGTTCCTTGAGTTTCGGGCTCTCCGGGCAGCGGGCCAGCAACAACTCCATCACCCCGCGGCGGGCGCGGAGGGCCCGCTCGGAATTTACCCGGACCGTCAAATCACCCCGGATCGGGAAGTTGCACGCAGTGACCACCTTCCACCAGCGGCCGCGGTCGATCTCCACCATGCAGAGCCGGCACGCCCCGTAGGGCTCCACCGCCTCGTGGTGGCACAAGGTCGGGATCCAGATGCCACCCTTTCGGGCGACCTGGAGGATCGTCTCGCCTTGCCGGGCCTCAATCGGTTTGTCGTCGATAGTTACCGTGGGCATGGGCCGTTACACCTTGATCACACTCGAGAACGGACAGACGTCGAAGCACGTACCGCAGTCGGTGCACTTCTCGTAGTCGATCACGTGCGGCTGTTTCCGCTCGCCCGTGATAGCGTCGACGGGACATTTCTTCGCGCACAGCCGGCAGCCGGTGCATTTCTCAGCGTCGATTTCGTATCGGAACAGCCCGGGACATTCCTTGGCCGGGCAACGCTTCTCGCGAATATGGGTCTCATACTCGTCGGGGAAGTAGCGAATGGTTGACAACACCGGGTAGGCTGCGGTCGAACCCAGCGCGCATAAGGCCGTGTCTTCGAGCAGCGTGCCGAGGTTCTCCAACAGCTCGACGTCGCCCTCCCGGCCCTTGCCGGTGCAAATGCGATCGAAAACGTGAAGCATCTGGGCCACGCCCTCGCGGCAGGGCGTGCACTTGCCGCAGGATTCTTCCTTGAGAAACCGCAGAAAGTACCGAGCGACGTTGGCCATGCAAGTGTCTTCGTCCATCACGATCATGCCGCCGGAACCCATCATGGAGCCCAAGTCGGTAAGGCGATCGAAGTCGACCGGCTCATCGAGGTACTCGGCGGGGATGCAGCCGCCGGAAGGGCCGCCTGTCTGCACGGCCTTGAACGCCTTGCCATCTCGGATGCTGCCACCGATGTCGTAAATGATCTGCCGCAGGGTCATCCCCATGGGCACCTCGACGAGCCCGGTGTTCTTCACCTTGCCGACCAGCGAGAACACCTTAGTGCCTTTGCTCTTTTCGGTGCCCAAGGAAGCGAACCAGTCGGCGCCGTTGAGGATAATCTGCGGGACGTTGGCCCAGGTCTCGACGTTGTTCAACAGCGAAGGCTTCCCGTTGAACCCGCTCTCGACTGTGTGGATATACTTGGCCCGCGGCTCGCCCACACGTCCTTCGAGCGAGGCCATCAGTGCGGTCGACTCGCCGCAGACGAAGGCCCCGCCGCCCCGGTTGATGCGGATGTCGAACGAGAACCCGCTGCCGAGGATGTCCTCGCCCAGCAGGCCCATCTCGCGGGCGGCGTCCAAGGCGATGTTCAAGTGTTTGACGGCCATCGGGTACTCGTTGCGCACGTAAATGTACCCCTGCGAAGAGCCGACGGCGTATGCGCCGATCATCATCCCTTCGATGACCGAGTGAGGCGAGCCTTCCATCAGCGAGCGGTCCATGAACGCGCCGGGATCGCCTTCGTCGCCGTTGGCGATGACGTACTTGGGCTCGCCGTGGGCGTCTCGGGCGGACCGCCACTTTCGCCCGGTAAGAAACCCGCCGCCGCCGCGGCCCCGCAGCCCCGACTGGCGAACCTCCTCGATCACCTCGTCCGGTTCCATCGACGTGAGCACCTTGGCCAGCGCGGCATAACCGTCGGCGGCCAGGTAGTCTTCGATCTCTTTCGGGTTAATCACTCCATTGTGCTTGAGTACAATGCGGTGTTGCGCGCGGTAGAAGGGGATCTCATCGGGCGTCTTGGCGATCTGCTCCGTCTCTTCATCCTTGTACAAGAGTTCCTCCACGACGCGGCCGCCGATGACCGACTCGCGCCAGATCTCGGGCACGTCCTCTTCGGCAACCTCTTGGTAGAAGATGTTGCCGGGATCGACGACCACGATTGGCCCCCGCTCGCAGAACCCGTGGCAGCCGGTGCACTTGGTTTCGACCAGCACCAGGTCTTCCTCGTACTCTTCGGCTGCCCGCTGGAAGCTTTCCATCACCCCTTGTGCCCCCTTGGCAGTGCAGCCGGTGCCGAGGCAGACCCGCACCCGGCGCGCATCGGCATCTCGTTCCGCCAGCAGGTGCTTGCGGTGCAATTCGAGGTTTCTGGCGCTTTGAAGTCTGGCGCCGACGGTGCTCACGTCTTGTTACTCCCGGGGCTCTTCTTCTTCTTTGCCTTGGCGGGCGGCTTGCCTTTGCCGGCCGACTTGCGCGTCTTGCCCTTGCCCTTGCTTTTGCCTTTGGCAGATTCGCCGTCTCTGGACGGCTTCTCGCCGGCGGCGATCTTGTGCAACAGTTCGACGGCGGAATCGACCGTCAGGGAGCCGTGGTGCTCGTCATCTACCACCATGACCGGCGCCAAGGCACACGCTCCCACGCAGTTGAGCGGGGCGAAGGTGAACTTCCGATCCGGCGACGTGCCGCCGGGCACTAGTTCGAACTCCTGCTGGATCGCCTCGGCGATTTTGTTGGCGCCCTTCAAGAAGCAGACGGTCCCCATACAGAGCTGGATCGTATGGTCACCCTTTGGCATCAGCCGGAACGACGAATAGAACGTGGCGACGCTGTAAATCTGCGCCAGCGGCACACCCAGGCCGTTGGAAAGCTGCTTAAGCTCCACCTGAGGCAGGTAGCCCAACTCGGCCTGGACGTCCTGCATCATCGGGATGAGCATGCCGGGATCGCCGCTGTAGCGGTCGATGACGGCGGCGATCGTTTCGGTGCTGGTTTCGGTCATCTTGGAATCTGCGCTGCGTGTCGTAAATTCAAAAGTATTCGATCTCAACTTCCTTACCACTGCGTCGCAGCTCGTCGGCCAAGGCCTGCACGACCTGCGTCTTCAACCCAAGCTGTCGGGGAAGGTTGGGGTTCTGGTGAGCGGGATTCATGGCCCGGCCGACCAGGACCTTCACCTCGTCCGCTTCTCGCAATAGCAGCACCAGGCGGCTGGCCCCGTCGACTCTCAGCCTCAACTCCTCGTTGGGAGTCTTGGCGCGTATTATCTCCAGCGCGTGGGTGACCGTCAACGTGCCCTCGGTGACTAAGTCGATGTCGTCGATGCGCCCGGTGGCCGGCACGGCGTCGGTGCCCGTCTCCAGGTCGACGCTGATCCCTCGCTTCAGCTTTCGGGCCACGATAGTGGCGCTCGTTCCGCCGCAGACGACCCGCTTGCCGGGCGAGGACATCAGCAGGCCGACGACGTGCTCGTCGTCGTCCTGCTGCACGGGCGGGCCGGTAAA
>JAUWWA010000406.1 GCA_030617125.1 Pirellulales bacterium
GCTGGATTGGCGAATAATTATTGCTTGCCGTGACCGCATCCTCTAACACCGGAAGACAATCATGACTGATCCATTGATCGTCACGACCCGCCGTTTGTTGTTGAACCACCTGAGTATTGCGCTCGTTGGGCTTTCACTGGCATGGCTTAGCGGCTGCCGACCATCGGCCTCGGTGCCGACTCCACAATTGCCGGCCGAGGCGGCAGAAACCCCGGCCGGCGACGAAGCAACGCCCGCTGGCGGCGATAAGACTCCTGCCGGTGCCCAGCCATTGCCGGGTGCTGAGCCGGAAGCGTCGAGCGAGGCCACGCCGACCACCGCCCTGGCTGTCCTAGAGGCTATGGCCGCCGCCTATAGGAAGGCGTCGACCTACTCCGACAAAGGCACGGTCCGGCTTGCGGTCCAGCGGGCCGATGGCCCGATCGACCAGTGGTCCGACTTCGCGGTCGTGTTTGAGCGGCCCAACAAAATCCGCATGGACGTCTACGAAGCGAATGTCGTCTGCGACGGCAAGGTCTTGCGCGCGACAATCGCCGACCTGCCGGATCAGGTGTTGGTGAAGGAGGCCCCGGATGAGTTGACGATGAAGTCGATCTACGGCGACCGTGAGCTGGCCTCGGCGTTGAGCATGGGGTTTGTCGGGGGCTCGCCGTCGTTGATGTTGCTCTTGGCCGACAATTCGCTGGACGTGCTGCTGCAAGGTGTCGAGCGAACGACACTGGACGAACGGGGGAAGATCGGCGATCACGACTGTTACCGTGTGCGGATCACGCGCCGCGATGGCACGACCGTGTTCTGGATCGATCGGAAGACGTATGTGTTGCGGCGGATCGAATTCCCAGTCGACGAGCTTCGGCAGATGCTCGCCCAGGGCGGCGAAGTGAAAGACGTGTCGCTCGTGGCTAATTTCACCGATGCCCGCTTCGGCATGGCGCTCGGTGCGGAGGCGTTTCAGTTCGAGATGCCCGCCGACGCCAAACAGGTGACGTTTTTCGTGCCGCCGCATCCGGCCCAATTGCTGGGCAAGAAGGTGCCGGACTTCAAGTTCGTCGACCTCAACGGCAAGCCGATCACGCCCGAGTCGCTGGCCGGGAAGATCGTGGTGCTCAATTTTTGGGCCACGTGGTGCGGCTACTGCCGCGAGAGCCTGCCGGTGCTGAGCAAGGTGGCCCAGCAGTACAAAGACAAGCCGAACGTCGTTTTCCTCGCCGTCAGTATCGACACGCCGGATATCGAAAACAAGACGCTGCGAGAGACGGCCGCTGCGTGGGGTGCCAGTGTGCCCATCGCGCGCGACCCCAAGCGGAACATGAACACGGTGTTCCGTGCCTCGGGCGCCCCCAACAGTTTCATTCTCGACGCCGAGAGTGTCGTCCAGGATTTCGAGATAGGCGCCAATCCCGATCTGGCTGCCGTGTTGCCCAAGAAACTCGACCAACTGCTCGCTAACAAGGATATCTACCACGAGCCGCTCGCCGAGTATAAGAAGCAGTTGGAAGAGTACGAGCGCGCAATGGAAGCCCCCGAGCCGGAGATGCCCGAGGGTGACACGGTCGAAGGCGACACGGTCCAGGGTGATACGGTCGAGAGTGACACGGTCGAGGGCAACGCGCTCGAGAGTGATACGGTCGAGGGCGACAAGGTCGAGGAACATCGAATTCCTCGGCCGAAAATCGCGCAGCGAAGCCAGCCGGAAACTTTCAAGCTGACACCGTTGTGGAAGTGCACCGAACTGAAGGCGCCGGGGAACATCGTCGTCGTGCCGCGGCCCGGCGCCGCGCCGCGACTGCTGGTCGTCGATGCTTGGAAGTCGATCGCCGAAGTCGGCCTCGACGGCAAGCTCTTGGCCACGCACAAGCTCGATATCGACCGAATGGAAGTCGTCAGCACGCTGCGCACCGCCGTGGGCGCCGACGGCAAACGCTACTTCGCCGCCTTCTTTGGCGCGAGCACGCAGCAGCGATTCCACCTGCTCGACGAGGAGTTCAACCTTGTTCTCAGCTATCCGAAAGACGCGCTGAAAAACCCACACCGGGGGATCGCCGACGTCGAACTCGGCGACCTCGACGGCGACGGCACACTGCAAGCGTACGTGGGCTATTGGGGCGTGATCGGCGTGCAGGCCGTCTCGCTCGAAGGAAAACGCGTCTGGTCGAACCGCGCGATCAGCAACGTCGCCAAGATGGCCATTGGCGGGCCCGATTCCGACGGAAAACGACTACTGTTCTGCACCAATATCTCCGGGTCGCTGGCCACAATTGACGCTGCCGGCAACCGAAAAGACACGATCACCGTCCAGCGTAAAGGGGATGTCACCGACGAGGATCGAGTCCTCCGCTGGATCGTCGCGGCCGACCTGACCGGCGACGGAAAGCTCGAGTGGTGTGGCATGGCGGGCATGCACTTTGGCGATAACCTGGTCGTCGGACTGACTCTGGCCGGAGACGAACTCTGGAACTACTCGCTGCCCCACGGCGTCTATCCGCAGGCCATCGAACCGATCATCCCCGGCCGGCTCGCGCCGGGCGCCGATGCTCAATGGCTGCTGCCCGGACCCGACGGCTCGATCCACGTCATCGCCGCCGACGGCAAACCGCTCGACCGTTTTAACCATGGCGCCGCGTTGAGCGGGTTGGCCACGGCGGAGTCGAGCGGTCGGCGCATGCTCATCGTTGCCTCCAAGGACGCCCTCGAAGCGTGGAGCGTCGAGTAGCCGCGTTTCCTACCGCGGCGTTCCAGCGCGAGCACGCTTGCATATCGCCACCAGCGCGTCGACCGCTTCGTGGATCTGCGCTTCCGGCTCACACTCGCATAGGGCACTCTCCAACCGCGCCGCAACGGGTGTGATCGCGTCGAATCCGTAGCTACCGGCCGCGCCCTTGAGTTGGTGCGCCGTTCGCCGCAGCGCTTCCC
>JAUWWA010000386.1 GCA_030617125.1 Pirellulales bacterium
CAGCCAACCACTCAGTCGGGCGGTCTTGAACAGGTAATAGTGGACATTTTTCTTGGCCATCGGCAGATTCCTCCCCGGGGCTGTCATCCTCTCGACGTTACCAGAATGACCGCGGCGCTGAGGAGATGGGGATGGATCAAGAGCAGGAAAACGTCGTGCCGGTGAGGGATTCCAGCCCGCCGACGTTCGCCGACGACGCGGGCCGCGGACCCGTCTCCCGGCGGCTGGTGTTGAAGTATGGCCTGGGCAGTCTGGCGTGCATGGCGGGCGGGGGGGCGGCGATCCGTTATTGGACGCATCGCCTTCCCCAGGCCGTGGCGGCCGCCGAGGTCTTCCAGAACGGCGCCCC
Organism: Pirellulales bacterium; assembly: GCA_030617125.1. Classification (GTDB taxonomy): domain Bacteria; phylum Planctomycetota; class Planctomycetia; order Pirellulales; family Thermoguttaceae; genus JAUWWA01. The sequence continues at coordinate 350 of JAUWWA010000386.1, forward strand.
CAAGGGCAAGCTCTGGAAATTGTGGAAAAAGCGCGGCTGGGACAAAGAGGCCCGACACTACGTGAGGCTGGGGCGCAACATCCAGTGCGAGCTGTGTCCCAATGAATGCCTGCTCGAACCGGAGGACCGCGGCCGCTGCCGCAACCGCGTCTATAAGGAGGACAAGCTCTGGACAATGGCCTACGGTGATCCGTGCGCGCTGCACGTCGACCCGATCGAGAAGAAGCCGTTGTTTCATTTCATTCCCGGCACGGACGTGTTCTCGATCGCGACCGCCGGCTGCGGATTCCGCTGCCTCAACTGCCAGAACTGGGATATCTCGCAGCGCAAGCCGGAGGAGACGAAAGACCCGCGCGGCGAGCCGATCCGGCTGGAGTCGGGGCAATTGTACGCCATCAGCCGCAGCGACGTCGACCGGCTGAGCATGTTTCCCGACGACGTGGTCGCCACGGCCGAGTTCTTCTCATGCCCCTCGATCGCTTATACCTACTCCGAGCCGAACGCCTGGTACGAGTACATGTTCGATACGGCCAAGGCGGCCGCGGCGAAGGACATCAGGAGCGTCTGGGTCACTTGCGGCTACATCCGGCAGAAGCCGCTTTTGGAACTGTGCAAATACCTCGATGCGGCAAACGTCGACCTGAAGAGTTTCGAGACGGACATCTATCGCAAGCTGAACTCCGGCAAGCTCAAGCCGATTCTCGATACGCTGAAAACGCTCAAGCGCGAAGGGGTGTGGTTCGAGGTCACGAACTTGATCGTACCGACCTACACCGACAAACCGGAGATGATCCGGCGGATGTGCGACTGGCTGCTGGCGAACCTTGGCCCGGACTACCCGTTGCACTTCTCGCGGTTCCACCCTGCCCACAAGCTGACACAGCTCCCGCCCACTCCGGTCGACAAGCTCATCGAAGCCCGGGCCATCGCCCGCGACGCCGGGCTGCACTACGTCTATATCGGCAACTGCCGTGACGTGGACGAAGCGGAAACGACCTTCTGCCCCGGCTGCGGCGAGCCGGTCATCCGGCGGAACATTTTTGACGTCGAGACGATCAACCTTGACGGTGGCAAGTGCCAGAACTGCTCGACGCCGATTGCCGGCGTGTGGTCGTAACGCCCCGACGGTGAGTCGCGTGGCGCGTTCCCCCGACACTGCGTTGGCGGGGGACGCGCTTGCCAAAACCCTGCGGTTCCTCCACAATTACCCTGCATGGGGAAACCACTCACCGCGGAAAACCTGGCCGCCGACTTCGGCGCCAAGGCCGAAATCACCCGGCACGGCGTCGCCACGCACACCTACTACGCCATGGTCGTGCGGGGGCTGGTCGAGCGGTGCTGCGGCACGCAATCGGCAGAGCTTCTCGGCGACGGTCCGCTCGCGCGGTTCGCTGGCACGCGCTTAAACGACCAACTGACCGCCGCCCTGGCCGAGTACGATCTCACGACGCCCGTCGAAGGCGGTGATCTGTTCAAACCGCTCTACCAGGACCTCTTCCCCCGACGGCTGCGGCACGAACTGGGCGAGTACTACACGCCCGACTGGCTCGCCGGCCACGTGCTCGACCAAGTCGGCTACTCGGGCGATCCGGGCGTGCGGCTGTTGGATCCCTCGTGCGGCTCCGGCACGTTCCTGGTGACGGCCATCCGGCGCATTCTTGCCGGATGCCGCTGCGAAGCTCTATTCCCCGATCAGAAACGTGAGCTTTGCCGCAAGATCCTTGCCGGCGTGGTCGGGTTCGATCTGAACCCGTTGGCCGTGATGACCGCCCGGGCCAACTACCTGATCGCCATCGCCGAACTGCTGCCGCACGCGAAAAAGGTGGCGATCCCAATCTACCTGCGCGACACCATCCTGGACCGGCCCGGCCGGGAGGAGAAATTCGATTGCGTCGTCGGCAATCCCCCGTGGATCGCCTGGGATAACCTGCCCGACGACTATCGCGAGGCGACCAAAGGGCTTTGGAAGCATTACGGGCTGTTCTCGCTCTCGGGGAGCAAAGCCCGGCACGGCGGGGGCAAGAAAGACCTCGCGATGCTTCTGTTATACGCCGCCGCCGACCGCTATCTGAAAAACGGCGGACGGCTGGCGATGGTCGTCACGCAGACGCTCTTCCAGACGAAGGGCGCCGGCGACGGATTCCGGCAATTCCGTCTCGGGCGCGGCGGCGATTGGCTCAACGTGCTGCGCGTCGACGACATGACGGCGCTGCGCCCCTTCGAGGACGCGGCGAACTGGACCAGCACGATTCTGCTGCAAAAGGGCGAGCCCACCCAATACCCGGTGCCATACGTGAAGTGGTCGCCCGGCGACGATGGGGGCTTCCACCGAACGACGTACACGGCCGAACCGATCGAACCGGGCCGGCCAGGCTCGCCGTGGTTCCTGCGGCCGCCCGGCTGGCGGACGCCGTTGGATCGGCTCACGGGCCCGTCGGATTATACGGCTCGGCTCGGCGCCAACAGCGGCGGCGCCAACGGCGTATACTGGGTCGACGTGCTCGAACGCTCCGGCGACGGTGTGCTCGTGCGCAACATCGCCGGCAAGAGCCGGCGCAGCGTCGAGATTGTTCAGCGCGTGATCGAGCCCGATCTGCTCTATCCGCTGGTGCGTTGGGCCGACGTTTCGCCTTATCGGGCCGTCGCGTCGTCACACATCATCTTGGCCCAGAACGTTGTCGCCAGAACCGGGATCGACACCGCGGTGATGCGGCGCGAGTATC
>JAUWWA010000417.1 GCA_030617125.1 Pirellulales bacterium
GGTGGAACCTCCGGCTGAAGGACTCCTTGCCGACCTGCGCACGAGGCCCAACGTGCCGAGCTCAAGCGTTACGGAACCCAAGGCCCTGGACGCCGACGGCAAGGCTGCGCTGCTGGTCGCTGACGATTCCCTCGAAGGGACGATGGTCAGCCTGGTGATCCTCGATGCGTCCGGTCGTGTGATATGCAAAGAGGCCACGACCGTTGGAGGTGACGAGTAACATGGAACTCGACCATCTGGACCAAATCGCGGCTTCGGCTTTCGACGGCTATCTCGTCCGCAAAGACCTCGTGCGCCGGTACAGCCGGCAATATCCCGTGCCGACTTACGTCGTGGAGTTTCTACTCGGGCGGTACTGCGCGACGGTGGACGAGCAGGAGATCGACGAAGGCTTGAAGATCGTCGAGCGGCAGCTACAGAACCGGACCGTCCGCACGAGCGATCAAGAACTCTTCAAAGCCAATGCACGGAAGAAGGGCTCGGTGAAGCTGATCGACATCGTTAAGGCCCGTTTAGACGCCAAGACCGACTCGTTCCTCGTGGAGCTTTCAAGCTTGGGGCTGCGGGACGTGCGGATCGCCGACACGCTCGTCCACGAGCACGAGCGGATGCTGACCGACGGCTTCTACGCCGAGGTGACGCTGACCTACGACGCGGCCATCGCGGAGGAAAAGCACGGCCGACCGTTCGCCATCGAGAGCCTGCGGGCGATCCAGCTTTCCAAGTCGGACGTGCTGGCCACACTGAAGAAGGGCCGCAGTCAGTTTACAACGAGCGAGTGGAAGGACTTCCTCCTCCGCTCCATCGGCTTGGGGCCGGAGGCGATGTCGAATCGGGCGAAGATGGTGGTGCTTCTGCGGATGGTCGCGTTCGTCGAGCGGAACTACAACCTCGTCGAGCTTGGTCCTCGCGGGACCGGCAAGAGCCACCTGTTTCAGCAGATTTCGCCCTACTCGCATTTGATTTCGGGCGGCAAGGCGACGGTCGCGAAAATGTTCGTGAACATGTCCAACGGGCAGCGCGGCCTCGTGTGTCTCTACGATGTCGTGTGCTTCGATGAGGTGTCAGGCATCTCGTTCGACCAGAAGGACGGCGTGAACATCTTGAAAGGCTACATGGCCGCCGGCGAGTTTTCGCGCGGCAAGGATAGCATTCAGGCGTCGGGCGGGATCGTGATGGTCGGCAACTTCGACGTGGACGTGGAGCAACAGCAGCGGATCGGCCACCTGCTCAGCCCGTTGCCGCCGGAGATGCGCAACGACACGGCTTTCATGGACCGCATCCACGGATACGCGCCCGGCTGGGATTTCCCGAAGCTCAAGGCGGACGACCACCTTACGGACCACTTCGGCCTGGTGACCGACTTCCTGTCGGAGTGCTGGACGAAGCTGCGGGAAGGCACTCGGCTGTCGGCGCTGCAAGGCCGGGCACATTGGGGCGGGGCGCTGAGCGGCCGCGACATTGAGGCGGTGAACAAGACCATCAGCGGCCTGCTCAAGCTGCTGTTCCCCGACCCGGAAATGCCAATTCCAGACGAGGAGCTTGAGGCGGTCATTCGGATCGCCCTGGAAGCACGGCGTCGGGTCAAGGAGCAGCAGAAGCGTTGCTTGAAGACCGAATTCCGCAACACCCATTTCAGCTACTTCATGGGCGTGGACGGCGTGGAGCAGTTTGTCTCGACGCCGGAGTTGCACAGCGATGAGGCGATCGAAGCCGACCCGCTGCCGCCCGGACAGTTGTGGGCGATCAGCCCTGGCGGACAGGAGGCGGCTCCTTCCCTTTACCGCATCGAAGCGATCAGCGGGCCGGGCGGCGGGGTGAAGATCCTCAACGCGCCTATCCCGCCGGCGTTCCGCGAGAGTGTCCGCTACGGCGAGCAGAACCTCTATTCGCAGGCCAAGGAACTCGTCGGAGACCGCGATCCGCGCAGCCACGAGTTTTCAGTGCAGTTGCGGGCGATGGATACGGACCGGTCGGGCCAAGGCCTCGGCCTACCCGTGCTGCTCGCGCTGTGTGGAACCCTGATGGAGCGGAGCACAAAAGGCGGTCTCATCGTCGTCGGCGCGCTCAACCTTGGCGGCTCGGTGGAGATGATCCCCAACCCGGTGGCCGTGGCCGAGTTGGCGGTCGAGAAAGGCGCTGCCCAACTGCTAACGCCTATCTCATCGCGACGGCAGCTACTCGACCTGCCCGACGAAATGGCGACCAAAGTGAACATCGTGTTCTACGCCGACCCGACGGACGCATTCATTAAGGCAATACTCGAATGAGACCGTATGCGTCACGGACACTAAAGCGATTTTCCCATTCCGTGGGCCGGGGAGTTGCCCAGCCGCGGCTGCCCACCGGTATTTTCTGCGCCCAGGGCGTGAAGGCCAACGGCACTGGACCAGTTCAAGGTGATAGCGGGGGAGTTGGGAGAGTGACTGATGCCGCGGGCACTCGCGCGAATGCTTGCAAGCCCCTCCCAACTCAACCTTATCCTGCCGGCTGCGAATCGCCTTCGAGGAATACTTCGCCTAACGTCACTCCGAATGACAGCGTGACAAGAGAATGTTGCACACCGTCGTATGTAGCCAGGCATCCGTTTTCCACGCTTTCAGTGCTACCCGCCCCAACAACTGGAGATCGGCGAGCAAAAGGGGTTCTCCCGCACTTTTGGTGAAAGCCCTTACTAACTCGTAGCTAGCAGTGCCTTTCCTCGCAAGTGGCCGGTGTCAAGCACCCCATATTACAGAGACCAGTGACGGTCCGCCGATCATCCCATGGCCTGCGCAAGTTCCTGAACTACACCGACTCGTTGCTCGAACATCGCGTCCCATGCGTCAAGACATCGGTTCACAA
>JAUWWA010000205.1 GCA_030617125.1 Pirellulales bacterium
AACGCCTCCTGCCCGTGGTTCTCGAACTTCTCCCGCCACTTCCGCAGCGAGTTTGCACTAATCCCCAGGCTCTCCGCCGCCTGGCCAACGCCATACCCCTGCTCGGTGACCAATTTCACCGCCTCAACCTTAAACTCGCGACTGAACACTCTCCGTTTCGACATCTCTAGTCCTCCTCAGTAAATCGTGGTACCATACACCCCTTTCCGGGTGTCCACGATCCCTGGGGAAGGCCACTTTTCATTCTGTTGATGTCTTTATGAACCCATTGAATGTTGCTTGCCGTGTAACCTTTACTGCTGTCGATTCTATCCAGGGAAGCCGTCCCCAAAACTTGAGGCCGCGAACTTTCTCGACCCCAGTCCAGTTCCAAACCAGTCAGGGCACATCGACCGTTCTGTTGCAGGAATTTCTCCCAAGCAGTCTGGATGCTTAGCCTGAAAGTGATGTGCTGTCTCCACTTGTACGGCCCGTGCAAAGTACCACGCTGCACTTGGCGCCAGTAGGTACCGGACACGTTTCCGTAACCCTTGAAGTGGTGGCCCTTCGGGGTAACCGTACATGATGGGGCAGGTGACCTTGACCGAATAGGCTTTACTACAAGCCGACATAACTCCAAAAAGCGAACGGGAGGCAGTGCCGCCTTGCTTATATTGAGCGTCTTGTGAATCCAGTGGATATTGCCTTTGCTATAACCTTTACTGCTGTCGATTCTGTCTAGGCTTGCTGTCGTTTCCTCATCAAAGTGTTTATTTCCGAATACAAGTTCAACACCTGACAAAGCGCATCGTCTCTCTTGGTGTAGGAACAGTTCCCAACAGTATTTCGGCGTGACTGTTAGCGGTCTCTTTCGCTTATTCGCCCCACTCGTGACGATGTTCCAGAAAGCCCCCGTCATCTCGCCGTGTCCAGTGTAGCTTGGGTGAGCCTCCCCACGTCTACGCCAAGTACATTTGCATGAGGTTGTATGACCACTGCGTAGATTCCGCACCGTTACATTCGTGTAATCTCCGCAGTCACAGCGACACTTCCAGACTATCGAGCCTTGTTTGATGGTTCCCGTGGGTTCAAGTGCCACCAACATTCCAAAACGCTTGTTGGTAATGTCTTCTCTCGGTCTCTCGCTTGTTCGTTTCTTCCTGTAGCAGCCACACGAGGTAGTACCTCCCCGAGAGACGTTGCCTGGTAGTGTGTAGAATTTCTTGCCACAATGACAGCGCGCTAGAACCTTTTGGGCGTCACCCCGATACTTTGACAACAGCGTAAGGTTCACCCGCTGAAAACGTTTTTTAACCTCCGCTTGAGAGAGTCTGTTACGTTTTCCTGCCAGCTTCCGGAGACAACCACAGGAGTTCGTGGTACCCCGGAAAACGCATTTCGGCAGTGTAAAGAATTCTGTATTACAATGGCACCGCGCCCGCACCTTCTCGCAGTTACCCCGATACTCCGACAAGAGGGTTAGTTTCGCCCGCTTGAAGCGTTTCTCCGCTTCTTTTTGTGTTAGCCGTGCGGTCATAACTGCACCAACTGCAACACGACCCCCGCACCCTAGACTATTACGGCAGGGCCATCAAGGCGCCCCTGCCCGCGTTCGCCATGGAAAAGAACATGCCCCGCAACTACCCAGTGCTGAGTTGCCCGGTTCGTAGCTTGGGTGACAATGAATTGCCACCCCCTGTGCCCTCTGCCCTCTGCCGACTACTCCTCGTACCACTCCCCGCGGAGCCAATCGACAAGCAGTCCGATGTCTTGGGCGCTGAGCGTGTTGGCGGCCGGGTCGTCGGGGGATTCGGCGTAGGCGGGCATCCGGTCGTTTCGCTCGCCGTAGAACCGCGTCTGGGCAGGATTGGCGATTACGCCGATGAGCCACTGCCGCGAGCCGTAGCCGGTCAGATCGGGGGCGTCGCCCAGTTGGCCCTTGTCGTGGAACTTGTGACAGCTCGTGCAGCCGTAGTCGTCGGCCAGCAACGCCCTGCCGTGGCGGATCTGCTCGGCATTGCCGGCGTCGAGTTTGCGCTGCGGCTTCAACCGGGCTTCGGCCGAGACGGCCATGACGATCTTCGCGAGGTCTTCCTTTTCGTCGTCGTCCAAATCGCTGAGCGATTCCTCGACGAAGCTGGCCATCGTGCCGTTGCGCAACGCGGTGTTGCCGAAATATTGCGGGGTGTTGATCTGTTCGCCGTCGAGCAGTCCGGCCAACCACTCGCGGCTGGCATAGGCGTGCAGGTTCGGCGCGGACGACTCTTCGGCCTTGATGCCCGTGCCTGCGCCGTTGGTGTGGTCGTGGCAGCTTGCGCAGTATTGCCTGAAGAGTCTCGGCCCCTGGGTCGAGGGATCGCCTCGCAGCAGCGACAGGGCGCCTTCGGCGGGAATGCCGTCGGCGGCGCGGATGAGGTGCAGCACGCGATCGGCCTGGCGACGTTCCTCGTCAACCGCGGCCTGATGTTCGGCGCTGTTGCGATCTTTAGCCAGCGATTGCAGCGACAGCGCGACGATGCCCACGAGCACGACGGCCGTCAGCGCGACGTTGAAGTAGTGCCCCGCGCGGATGCGTCCGACAAACGGCATGGCCAGCACGATGCAGCCGATCAATCCCGGGATGACGAAGATCGGCAGGATCGCCCACTCGCCGGGGAACAGCTCGGAGAACGCGTAAAGGCCGCGGAAGGCCCACTCGGGCCGGGCCCCGGCGTACCTGTTAGCCGGATCGAGGTCGGCCGGGCTGCCCAGCGCCGCGCCGACATGATCGCCCGAGACGCCGTGCTGCAACGCCAGCGCCACAACAATGATCAGCACGAGCAGTGCGGCGACGGCGACGCGCACGGCCTGATCCGGCCAGAACGGCGCGGTGTGTTCGGCCTGCTCGGCTTCGGCGGCATCCGCCCGGCGCGCCAGCACGCCGTGCAGCAGCAACACAACCAGAAAGCCGACGGCGAACACGCCGACGTGCAGAGCAAGGAACCTCGGCAACGCGAGGTGACCGAAGGCCGGACCGGGACCGCCGATGGCGATCTTGAACAACGCGTCGCCCACCCACGGCAGCAGCTTCAAGAAACCCACACGCACGTGCGTGCCGGCGTAGCTGTTCTGATCCCAGGCCAGCAGGTCGCCGGTCAGCAGCAGCGCCAACGACAGCATTCCCATCAAGAGGGCGGTCCAGAAGACCAGCTCGCGCGGCGCGCGGTACGCGCCGGTGACGATCAGTTGAGTTACATAGATACCCACGAGCACCAGGAGCATCTGTGCCGAGTAGTGATGCACGGCCCGCAACAGCCAGCCGCCGGCGACGTGGTGCTGCAGAAAATAGACGCTTTCCCAGGCCGACTGGTCGCTGGGGCTGTAATGCACCCACAGGAAGAAGCCGGTGATCGCTTGTACGAGGAAGGCGAACGCCACGGCGCCGGGCCAGACCTTGCACCAGCAGGCGCCGCCGGGGATACGATGATCCGCCCAGCGCCGCCACGCCGCCGAGAGCCCGGTCCGGTGATCGAACCAATCAAGAATTGCCTTCATGCTTCCGCGATCTTCTTTGCGGCGCCGGTGCGGAAGTTCTCGAACTTCACCCAGACCTCGGTGTTGTTGCGCATTTCGACCTCTAGCGTGTCCATGTCGCGCGGGGAGGGCGACTTCTTGTCGGTCCGTTTGCCCGACAGGTCAAAGTTGGCCACGTGGCAAGGGCAAACGAACTTGCCGCGCTGGGCCGTCTTCTGGTATTCGATCGTGCAGCCCGCATGGGGACAGATCACCTGCAACGCCTCGACCGGCCGGTCATTCTCGCCGGTCCGCCGCAGGAAAATCGATCCGATCGGTTGCCTGGCGTACCGGTTCCAGGCGTCGACCCGATCGGCGATGACGGAGAATCGCCGCGGCGCGCCGTCTTCGGGCAGCACCGGCAACGTGGTGATCTTCAGAAACCCTCCGGAGAGGCTCTTCTGCCGCAACGGGTTGAGGAATGCGACGACCCCGACCGCCGCCGGCGCCAGTAGTGTCACGCCGCCGCACGCCAATGCGACCGCCTTGGCGAGGAATCCGCGGCGCGGCTCGGCCGCCGACGATTTGTCGGGGGAAGAAGTTGTCTTGCATGGAGCTTCCATAACGATGAACCTCCGTAGTCACATCGCTGCGCGCACGGCGTCAAGGACCGCGGTTTGAGCGGCTTCGAGCGGTTTGTCGATGAACGCTCCGGCGGCCTTTTTGTGTCCACCGCCACCGAACTGCTCGGCGACGCGGCTGCAATCGAAGTCGCACCGGCTGCGGAAGCTGACCTTGAACCCGCCCGTCTTCTGCTCGACCAGGATCACCGCCGCTTCGGCGCCGCCGACGGCAAGCGTCATGTTGATCAGGTCTTCGCTATCGGCCGGATGCGCGCCGGCGGCGTCGAAGTCCGCCCGTTCAATGTACGTGTGGATCAGCCGGCCGCGGAGTTCGGTCTTCGTCTTTGTCAGGGCGCGGCCGATCAGTATGAGCCTCGCCAGCGTCTCGTCTTAGTACAAGTCCTTGTAAAGTTGATCCGGCATCGTTCCCGCCTCCACCAGACGGGCAGCCAGACGGAACGTCTCGGCCGTGGTCGACGAGAAACGGAACCAACCGGTGTCGGTGGCCACGGCGACGAAGACATTTCGGGCGATCCGCGGCGTCAACTCGACGCCCAGGGCGTCGGCCGCCTCAATGACGAGCCGCCCGGTCGCCTCCGCCTCGGTGTTTTTCATTAGCACGGCGCCGAGGTCGTCTTCGCTGACGTGGTGATCCAGCACGACCTTCTTGCCGGGAAACTCCCGGATCACGTCGCCCATCGCGCCCAA
>JAUWWA010000347.1 GCA_030617125.1 Pirellulales bacterium
CATCGCACTCCTCCTTTCGTGAAAACGTACAACGATACTGGAAAGCCGGTACATGCCACACGGCAAATACCGAACACAATACACGATTTCCGATTGAGCGTCTTCGGACCCTGAAGCGAACGACCGCACGGGCCGATCGCAATTCAGGGCCGCAAACTCAGGGCAGGACTAACAGGGCGGGGTAAATTGGTGTGAGCAGGTGGGTTGCGTTTTCAGCCAAGGCAGCGTTGACGCGCTCGAACTGGTTGTGTGCCAAGCTCTCCAGGTAGCCGTTCAGGATCCGGCCCACGCCGAAAAATCCATCCGAACGAAACACCTTCTATCGTAATCCCGTGTTCCGAAAGATCAATAGGCAGTAACCGTTCATGATTTTTTCAGTGCTCTCGGAATCTTCCCAAGAAGAATTGCGATGCACTCGTCGCTTGAATTGTATTAGGTTTATCAGGCTCGTCAAGGACCTGGCTGCTTTTCGCGCAACAGTTTTCTGGAAATCGGTAAACCTGAGTTCGGGATAAGAGAGGCCTTGCCGCACGATTCTAGGAGACTTGCGTAACTTACGAAAGACGGCGGCGATGAACTGGGTAATAACGGCGGAAGCATTTCAAGCCGAGTCGATTGTGGAAATCTGATAAGACGTTGATGCATGCCGTGAAACTTACCCCAATCCACGCTTTCTGCACAAAGGCACCCACCTGCAAGGGGGTTTGGGCCGGAAATCGGATTTTCGCGCCTTGCCGGTGGTTTTCGCGGTTGCCAAGGAGCGCGCATCTGCTAAACTAAGGGCTTGAATGAATTGTTACATGTCAATGTAGGGAAAGTTCTAGCAGAGACGGTAGGAGGATTGTGCTTCGGGTGAAGCGTACCGAGTTCGGCCGAGGTGGAGCAGTCGTGGTAGCAGATGACAATTGCCAAAGAGCGGAAACAGGAACTGATTGGGGAATTTCGGCGCGGCGCGGATGATACCGGCTCGCCGGAAGTCCAGATCGCCATTCTGACGACCCGGATCAACGCCCTGACGGGGCACCTTCAGACGCACAAGAAGGACTTCGCCTGCCGGCGGGGCCTCTTGATGCTGGTTAGTCGCCGGCGGCGTCTGTTGGATTATCTCAAGCGAGTTGATCCGCAGCGTTACCTCGACATTATTCGGCGTCTCGACATTCGCAAGTAGTCGGCGCGCCTTCTTATGCCCTCGAGGTCGGCTCGTGACGGAGCACAGTATCGGTGATGGGGAATCTCCCGCGCAGTTTGGATCGCGCTTCCTTGATTCTTCAAGGCAACGGCGCCGTTGGGGCGTTTCGCAGCCGTAGCGACCTCCCGTTGAACGTCTCTTTGGAGCTTGTAACCAAGCGAAGGTAGGTACCCAAAGTGAAAGTACGAGTTGAGAGAAAGATCGGATCGGGAACCCTTTCCATCGAGACCGGTGAATTGGCCAAGCAGGCCGCCGGTAGTTGTCTCGTGCAATACGGCGAGACGGTCGTGCTGTGTGCGACCGCAACCGGCCCGCCGAGGCTGGGAATCGATTTCTTTCCGCTGACTTGCGACTACCGCGAGCGGGTGGCGGCGGCGGGGAAATTCCCCGGCGGATTCCTCAAGCGCGAAGGACGCCCCAGCACCAAGGAGACGCTGACCGCGCGGTTGATCGACCGGCCCATTCGGCCGGCGTTTCCCGAGTGGTTCAATGATGAAGTCCAGGTGATGACCTTCGTGATGGCGTCCGACCGGCAGAACGACGGCGACGTGCTGGCGATGAACGGTGCATCGGCGGCGTTGCACGTCTCGCCCATGCCGTTTCAAGGGCCGCTCGCCTCGGTGCGGATGGGTTCGATCGGCGGCGAGCTGGTCCCCTTTCCCACCCAAGACGCCCTGGAGGAGAGCGACCTGGACTTGATCGTCTCGGGCAGTAAGGACGCGATTCTGATGATCGAGGGTTTCTCCCGGGAAATGCCCGAGGACAAGATGGGCGATGCCATCATGGCCGCCCACGCGATCATCAAGGAAATCTGCGAGATGCAAGAGGAACTCGCCCGAAAGGTGGGCGCCACGAAGGCCGACTACGAGATCCCCGAGCCCGACGACCTGTTCGATCGGCTGAAGGAGAAGTATAACGACGATTTCTCGGCCGCCACGCGGACCGAGGGCAAGCTTGCCCGATCCGAAGCGTGTGCGGCGGTGCGGGAGCGGGCGATCGCCGAGATGATCCCCGATGCCGAGGCCGCAGACGCCATCGAGCCGGCGCGGTTCGGCGCAGCCTGGCACGACCTCGAAAGCCGCATGGTCCGCGACCAGATCCTTTCGGGCACCCGGCCTGACGGGCGCGACAACAAGTCGTTGCGGCCGATTTCCTGTCAGATCGATCTACTGCCGCGCGTTCACGGCTCGGCCCTGTTCCAGCGCGGCGAGACCCAGACGTTGGTTACCGTGGCGTTGGGTACGGGGCGCGACGAGCAGCGTGTCGACGGGCTGATCGAGGAGTACTCGAAGAAGTTCATGCTGCACTACTACTTCCCGCCGTTTTCGGTGGGCGAGTGCCGGCCGATCCGCGGACCGGGGCGGCGCGAGATCGGGCACGGCGTGCTGGCCGAACGCAGCATCAAGCCCGTCCTGCCCGACCCTGAGCAATTCCCTTACACCATCCGGATCATCTCCGACATCCTCGAATCGAACGGTTCGAGTTCGATGGCCAGCGTTTGCGGGGCCACGCTGGGTCTGATGGCCGCCGGCGTGCCGATCAGCAACCCCGTCGCCGGGATCTCCGTCGGGCTGGTCAAGGAAGGCGAGCACTGGGTATTGCTGACCGACATCATTGGCGACGAGGACCATTTCGGGCATATGGACTTCAAAATCGCCGGGACGCAAAACGGAATCACCGGTATTCAACTCGATTTGAAGATCGACGGCATCAGCGAAGAAATCGTTCGGGCGACGCTGGCCCAATCGCGCGAAGCGAGGATCGAAATCCTCCGCACGATGCTCACGGCCATCAACCGGCCTCGGGCGGACATTTCCCCGTGGGCGCCACGGCTGCTGCGGACCAAGATCGACCCGGAGAAGATCGGCCTGCTGATCGGCCCCGGCGGAAAGACCATCCGGAGCATCCAGGAAACCACCGGCGCGTCGATCGACGTCGACGACGACGGCACCGTAACCGTCGCCAGCAACAATGTCGAGAGCGCCGAGCAGGCGCTGGCGAAGATCGAGGCATTGACCGCCTCGGTCGAGATCGGACGAATCTACGAAGGCCGAGTGACCAGTGTGAAGGACTTCGGCGCCTTTATCGAAATCCTGCCCGGCAAGGACGGACTGTGCCATATCAGCGAACTGAGCGACGAATACGTCTCCAGCGTGGCCGACGTCTGCAAGGTCGGCGACGAGATGGA
>JAUWWA010000152.1 GCA_030617125.1 Pirellulales bacterium
TTCCCCTCGGCCAACTCGCGGAAACTCATATATCGCTCCAAAGCGTACATGTGGTAGTGGGTCCACGGCTTGGGATCGATCACGTAGTGATGCGCGAACCAGCCGTTTCCGCGGAGCTGGGCCGCCCGGAACCGGCGTGGGTCGAGCCCGGTTCTCGGTTGCCGGCCCTGCTTCGGCGGCGCCGTTTGCTCAACCTCTTTCAAAGCCGGGGACCGATCGTCGTCTTTCTGCTCGACCGGAACGACCAGACCGAGCAAATCGGCACAGATGTAAACGCTTCCGAGTCCGGCCGCCGCCATGCTGGGCCGCACGCCACCCTGTTTGACCGGTACGAAGGACAGTGACACCGTTCCCTGGTAACCGAACGCCCCGCTGGGGTCCTGCGTTCGCAATAACCAGGTGGCGACACCCTCGATCGACTCGATCGGGACGCGAAACCCGGCCTGGGTCGCCTCCCAGGAACCGAGCACCCCGTACTGGGTCATCGACGTATCGCCCGTCTCCCGGTTTGGATATCCCCAGCCGCCGTGCGGCTTCTGGTACAACCGCAGCCGTTCGAGCAAACACTCGATCTCCGGACGGTACTTGCTTGGGTCGAGGGTGACCAGGAAGATGATGCACAGGCCCGGGCTGTACATCTCCTCGAATTCCACCTTTTGCGGATCAAGGGCGCCCAGTGTCTTCTGGATCGCGCCGACGGCCTCGACAATACGGGGGTGTTCCGCGTCGGCGCCGTGTTTCAACAAGGCCAACCCGAGCAGCGCCTGCGCTCCGAGGCGGCTGTCCGCGGCGGATTCGAGGAACCGGATCGCCCCAGCAACGGCCCGCCTTACCTCTGGGCTGTCCGGCGTAAAGGCCGTCGCGCAGTCGGCGGTGAGCGCCACGGCCAGCAGCACGGGCCACAGCGCGGCGATCGCCGATCGGTCGAGTCGCAATGGCCGTTTTGCCATGGAACCATCCTTTACCGACCAGTCGCCTGCCAAATCAGCCGCAACCAGACACTAGCGACACCTGCGCACAGCTACCAAACCCCTCAGGCTAACGGCGACAGATTCAGCGTCAGCAGCCGATTGTAACGCTGCCGAATCGCACGGTCAAGGAAATCCACCCTTACTAGTCTTGTAACGGGATACAACTTGTCGCACAATAGGGGGGCACGCGTGCCGGATGATGGCCATGGCCAACCGCGATAACCACTACGAAGCGGCGTTCGAGGCGTACCTGCGCAGCCACGGTGTGCCATATGTGGCCGTCGACGAGGCGAAGCGGAGTTTGCTCAGCGATGGGGGGTCGCTCAAGAGCCTCGACTTCATCGTCTCCTCGCCCGGCGACACTACTTGGCTGGTTGACGTGAAGGGCCGGCGGTTCCCGTCGGGCGACGAGACCAAGCAATACTGGAAGAATTGGTCGACCCGCGACGACCTTCGGAGCCTGGCCCAATGGGAGGATCTCTTCGGCGAGGGGTTCTGTGCGCTGTTCGTGTTCGCCTACGACGTGCTTGGCGACCGGGCCCCGCTGCCGG
Source organism: Pirellulales bacterium (assembly GCA_030617125.1). GTDB lineage: Bacteria > Planctomycetota > Planctomycetia > Pirellulales > Thermoguttaceae > JAUWWA01. The sequence goes on from JAUWWA010000152.1 coordinate 1,523, forward strand.
CCGAACAGCTTTTCGAGCACCGCGGCAACCTGTACGGGTTCGTGGCGGTTCGTCTTTCCGACTACGCAGCCTGTGCCCACCCGATCTCGCCCAGTTGGGACACCATGGCCATGCCGACGGCCGAGTTTCGGCGTTTTGCACGGCCGCTGGAGGAGCTGCTGGGACTTCGTGACGTCGACCAGCCTGCGGCGAACGTCAAGGAGTAGGCATGCGCACGGACATCATTACCAGCCGTGACTTCCCCAGGCAAGATGGGCTAATCAAGAATCACATCAGACTTGCGAGTGCAGGGCAATCCTTCTCGGGAAGGTCCCAAGTACGCCGAAAAAACCGCGGATAGTAACAACACAAAAAGGAAAAGAAGCCATGAGCCGTGCGTTTGCCAGGTGTCTCGTAGGGATCGGCTTGCTGCTGGTCGTCGCGCCGACGATCGCAAAAGACACGCGGCCGAATATCCTGTTCATTATCGCGGATGACCTGGGCTGGGCCGACGTGGGATATCACGGTTCGAAGATCGAAACGCCGAGCATCGATCGCCTCGCCCGCGACGGAGTGCGGCTCGAGCAGCACTACGTGCAGCCGATGTGCAGTCCGACGCGGGCAGCGCTGCTGAGCGGGCGCTACCCCAGCCGCTTCGGCGTGCTGGCCGCGACCAACGAGCAGGTCTTCCCACTGGACAGCGTCACTTTGCCCGCAGCCCTGAAAACCATCGGCTACCACACGAGTCTGTCGGGCAAATGGCATCTGGGGTCGAAGCCTGAGTGGGGGCCGCTGAAGTTCGGGTTCGATCGGGCTTATGGTTCGCTGGCCGGCGGCGTCGGGCCGTACAACCACCGCTACAAGAAGGGGCCTTTCAGCTTCACCTGGCATCGAAACCACAAGCTCATCGAAGAGGAAGGGCACGTGACTGATCTGATCGCCAAGGAAGTCATCGAGTGGATCGAAGCCCGGCGGCAGCCGTGGTTCATCTACGTGCCTTTCACGGCCGTTCACATTCCCGTTGCCGCTCCCGAACGTTGGATCAAACACTATGAAGGCAAGATCGAGAACGAATCGTACCGGCGCTATGCGGCTTACACCACACAGATGGACGACGCCATCGGGCAAATGATCGAGGCGCTCAATCGCACCGGGCAACGCAAGAACACGCTCGTCGTGTTCACTTCCGACAACGGCTCGACCCCGAGTTGGCGCCCCCGTGGCAGATACCCCGGCGAGCACAAACCGTGCCCCGTGCTGGGGAGCAACCTTCCGCTGCGGGGACACAAAGCGACGCTTTATGAAGGTGGTATCCGCGTGCCGACGGCGGTGAACTGGCCGGGCGTGCTCGAAGCGGGGAAGATCGTCGATTCGCCCGTCCACGTGGTCGACTGGATGCCCACCCTTTGTCGCCTGGCCGGCTACGAGCCCGACAGTGACCTGCAATGGGACGGCCGTGACATCTGGCCCTTGCTTTCCGGCGAGGTGCAACAAGCAGAGCCCCGCGTACTGTATTGGCGATTCACCGGCGGCCGAACGGCCATCCGCGAGGCCGACTGGAAGCTGCTTCTGGGAAAGGACGGCCGGCGGGCAGAGTTGTTCAACCTTGCCGAAGATCCCTACGAGAAACAAAACCTGGCAAAACAATATCCCGAGCGCGTGGCGAAGCTCAAGGCCTTACTCCCCAAATACCGGCAGGACGATCAGCCGTAGTCGCCGCCTTCTGGGGAGATCACTTCTTCGACTTCGGCTCGATCGTGATCATGCGGAAAGAATTGCCGGGGATCGAGATCATCATGTACCGCTCCGGTATCACAATCCCGGTCATGGCGTCTTTGAAGTCAACGGGACCCAACCGGCCGGCGATTCGACGTTCGTTGATTCGAGCGCGCACGGGCTGATCGTCCCAGTTGGCCAAAAGCGCCAGCAGCGCCTTGTCGCGCTCGCGCTGCCAGAGACAGGCGACTACACTCTCGGGCTTCAGGGCGAACCACTTTGGCAGTTCGTGGGGGCGGAAGAGCACGACCGGCTCTTTGTCCAGTCCGAAGTCGAAGCGGGCCCGCGACGCGGCCATCGCCGGCGAGGAGTCCAGCCAGCCGTGGGCCGCCCACACCATCTGGCCCCACGGCAACACCCGGGAAAGCAGCCAGTGTGACCAATCGCCGTCGGTCCGCACGCCCATCGAACTCAAATACGAGGGAACCGCCCCCACCTGGTGCCCGGTGCCGGTAATCTCCATGTAAGTGCGGTCGAACAGGTTCAGCAGCTTCGCTCGCGGGAAGGCCTTGACGTTGCGGAAGTGTTCCCCGTCGGAATAGATGTCGACCCAGGCAAGCTGCAACGGGTTGAACGTCTGGGAGGTGTGTTCCCAGATAATGCCGTCTGGTTTTTTCGTCTTGACGATGGTGTAGATGCGTTTGTGCAGGTCGCGCAGAGCAAAGAAGGGATAGGTCCGCTTTCCACCGGCGCCGCATCCGTGGCGGGTGTTCTGGCACCAGTAGGGGCCGGGGTTGTCGATGTAGATGCCGTCGAAGTCCAGATTATCCATCGCCTGCTCGACCCCCCAGGCCAAGAAGTCGGCGAAGCTGCTGGCCGGGCAGCAGGCGTCCGCGCCGACTACGCCCGAGCCGACCTTCCACTCGTCACCTTCCAGCACGACTTTGGACATCACCCAATCGGTGTGATTTCGCCGGTTGACCTTGGACTCCGCCGACGTGGCCGAGGTGGTGATGTAGTAGCAGAACCGCATACCCTGCCGGTGCTTTCGCGCCAGCATCTGCGCCGTCTTTTCGAAATCGCCGGGCTGGGGAAAGCTGAACAGCGGTTGAAGGTAGCCGCCCGACATGGCCGTCGTCAAATTGCCCCCAGGCAGTGTGCCGATGCGGATGCTCCAGCGATCCTCGCGCATCGGCTTGGCCGGCGTGGCCATCAGGCCGAAGCTGTATCGCCGCCGGAGCGACAGTTCGATCGGTTGGGTGATGATCTCCAACGACAGTTCCAACTCATCCGCGCGGCGCCGCAGCCGAATGGCGTCTTTGGCCGGGGTCCAACCGTCGGAAGTCTCGGTGACCACGGTGAAACCCACGTCGTGGTTGCCCACCCACACCAGCGGCTGCCAGGAGTAGACCACCGTGGCGTCCGGCGCGCTGGGCGAGCGCCGGTAGATGAGCGGATTCCAGCGCATCTCCGTATGATGAAAGATAGACGCCCCTGCTGCGAAGGGGAACACCACGCGCATGCCCTGGAGAACAACCGTTTGCTCGCACTCCAGTGTCAGGTCCGTGCGGATCAACCCGTCGTACTCGATCCAGCTCTTCGTGGTGATCTTCACCGGACCGGCCTCTGCCGCGGACGAGAAATCAATCCGATCGGGGCTGACCTTGGTAAAGACGGTGGCAGAGGCGTCGACCGCCGTCCAACTACCGTTTGTCTTGAGCATCAGTGCGATCGGTTGCGCCAAAATCTCCTGATTCTGACTGGTCACGGACGTGGGCAGGAGGCCGCCAAGCCCGTAGGATCGACCCCAACACTTCACACGGTCGTCGTGGCGGACCAGCGGAGTGTACGGCGGCATGACGCGTGTCGAGATGCCGGATTTCGATCCCCGCCAGGGCTCCGAAGGGTCGTCCAGATCATACGTCTTGGTCTGGGCAGTTGCCGAGAACGTGCTCCCGACCAGTACGGCGGCCAGGCTCAACAACAGCAGACAGGTCTGACGGCGGATCGTCGATGTCACTGCAATCTCCCGAGGGTTCGGTTAACCAGAGAGGCGGGTTTTCACCCGTGTTAATCTACACCAAGAACACGGCCGTGTCGATTGCCGCAAATGGGAGGTTGCATCAGTCCCGCCAGTTTACAGTTCGGCCATTCGCTTGTTCGACGGCCTTGGAAGGTCATTGTGCAACTCCACCCAACCGCTTTTCAGACACAGCCTAGTGGTCTGTATCACTGCAAACGTGGAGTTGACCGTTTAGCGGGGCCGCCAAGCCGCCCGCACAAAACCAAAAATAACGGGCCGCGTTTCGGCCCCCCGAAACATGGGGGTTAAGGTGCGACCGAACACGAGGGTGGGGGGTTGTGGGCAA
>JAUWWA010000117.1 GCA_030617125.1 Pirellulales bacterium
CTGATTGTGCTGCTTTCGGCGACGGCTGCTTTGCCGGCGGAAGTCAACCAGGCCGTGCTCGACGCCGAGTCTGCCCGAGTCGCCGTAATGGAAAAGGCGAAAGACGCCGTGCTGGCCATCTTTTCCACAAGCGGGCGCGGCGGCGGCTCCGGCGTAGTCATCACGCCCGACGGCTACGCGCTGACCAACTTCCACGTCGCCAAGCCATGCGGCGCCGCCATGAAATGCGGCATGGCCGACGGCAGACTCTATGACGCCGTGATCGTCGGCCTCGACCCCACGGGCGATATCGCGCTGGTGAAGCTCTTCGGTCGTAACGATTTCCCACACGCCGAGCCTGCCGATAGCGACCTCGTGCGCACCGGCGACTGGTGCTTCGCCATGGGCAACCCCTTTCTGTTGGCCAGCGATTTCCAACCGACGGTCACCTATGGAATCGTCTCCGGCGTGCACCGCTACCAGTATCCGGCCGGAACGCTGTTGGAATACGCCGATTGCATCCAGACCGATGCGTCGATCAATCCCGGCAACTCGGGCGGGCCGCTGTTCGACGCCGGCGGACGGCTCATCGGCATCAACGGCCGCGGCTCCTTCGAGAAGCGCGGGCGGGTGAACGTCGGCGTCGCCTACGCCGTCTCGATCAACCAGATCATGAACTTCATGGGACACCTGCGCAGCGGACGAATCGTCGACCATGCCACGCTCGGGGCCACCGTCGCCTTCGACGAGGACGGACGCGTCGTCGTGACCGACATTCTCGAAGACTGCGACGCCTATCGCCGGGGACTCCGCTACGACGATGAAATCGTCAGCTTCGCCGCCCGGCCGATCTCCACCCCCAACGCCTTCAAAAATGTGCTGGGTATCTTCCCCAAGGAATGGCGAGTGCCGCTGAGCTTCCGCCGCGACGGCAAGCGCCACGACATCCTTGTGCGACTCCGCGGGCTGCACGGCGTCGAAGAGTTGCTGAAGAAGGCCGCCGGCCAGCCGAAGAACCTCCCCATGCCGATCCCCAAGCCGGGCGACAAGCCGAAACCGCAAAGGATCCCCGTTCCCGGCGGCAAGCCGCAAAAACCGCCGTTCTTCCGCCCAAAGACGCCCATGCCGGAGATCGTCAAGAAGCACTTTGAAGAGAAGCGCGGCTACGCCAACTACTACTTCAACAAACTCAATCGCGATCGCGTGTTCCAGGCGTGGGCCGCTCCGGGCGATCTCGCCTCTTTGAAAGGCGCCTGGACCCTCCGCGGAAAGCTCGGCGGCGGTGGAGAATACCGCTTTGAGTTGACCGACGCCGGCGCGCGGCTGAAACTGCCATCTGCCGAGTTCAAGTGGACGGCCGGCGACGATCTCGGCACGTCGCTCGCCCTGCCGCAAAGCGGCGGACTGCTGCCGACGCTTTATCTGTGGCGGCGGCTCGCCTTAGTCGGGCCGGAGCGATTCGGCGACGTCTCCTATCTGGGCGCCGTCCCGATCGCCGGCCGGGAGCAAAACACCGACGTGCTCATCGGATTGTACAAGGGCGTCGAGTGCCGTTTCCTGTTCGACCGCGTCGACGGGCGCCTGTTGGCCGTCGAGATGTTTTCGGCCGACGACGTCGATCCGTGCGAGGTCATCTTCACCGAATACCGCGAAGTCGACGGCCGCCAATTGCCCGGGCGAATGGAAGTCCGCACCGGCGATAACCTCTATGGCGTTTTCAAGTTGGATGAGTGTGCGTTTGAGAAAATCACGGAGAAATAGTTGTTGCTCGCATTTGCACCTTCAAAAAAATGTTCCAGGTGTCACATGGAAACGAACGATTGCAAATTGACAATCTGCAATCTCCTTCTGGCTGCACTGCTCGCATACGCTTATACCGATTCGGCGTCGGCCGCGGGCGCCTTCGTGGCCGAAGCGATCGATCGGGCCCAGCCGAAGGTCGTCAAGATCTACGGCGCGGGAGGACTGCGCGGACTGGAGCCCTATCAAACCGGCATCCTCGTTTCCAGCGAGGGACACATCCTCACCGTCTTCAGCCACGTGCTCGATACCGACTACATCACCGCTACGTTGGCCGACGGCCGGAAATTCGAGGCCAAGCTGCTCGGCGCCGATCTCCGGCTCGAAGTGGCCGTGCTGAAGATCGACGGCGACGATCTGCCGCATTTCGATCTGCGCGGCGCCGTCGAAGTCGACGCCGGCGCCCGCGTGCTCGCGCTGAGCAACCTCTTTGGCGTGGCGACCGGAAACGAGCCGGCCAGCGTGCAACATGGGATCGTGTCGGTCAAAACGCGGCTTCGCGCCCGGCGCGGCGTGTTCGAGACCCTCTACCACGGCCCCGTCTACGTGCTCGACGCCATGACCAACAACCCGGGCGCCGCAGGCGGAGTACTGCTCACGCGGCGCGGAGAACTCGTCGGGGTGCTCGGCAAGGAGCTGCGCAACACGCTGAACAACACCTGGCTCAACTACGCCTTGCCGATCGACGAGTTGCGCGAGTTGGTTGAGGCGATTCTCGCGGGCCGCTTTGTCGCCCAGCGGAAAGATGAAGCGAGGCCGAGACCCGACCGTTCGCTTCAACTCGACATGCTGGGCATCGTGTTGGTCGTGGACGTCGTGGAGCGGACGCCGCCGTACGTCGACCGTGTGCGTGCCGGTTCGCCCGCCGCACGCTCCGGCATCCGTGGCGACGACCTGATCGTGCTGTTGGGCGACCGGCTCATCCAATCGTGCAAGGCGTTATGCGAAGAGCTTGAGTACATCGACTTCGAAGACCCGATCAAGCTGACGGTGCTGCGTGGCCATGAACTGCTCGAACTGACGCTGCAATACTCCGCCGATGAAGAAGAACGGAACTCGCCATGACGAGTTGCTCGACGAACATCGGGAGCCAAAAGAGACTGGCTCCTTTTGCGGTCCACGGTGTGTCACGGCATCTGGCGCCGCTGCTGATTTCGGTATTGGCTATTCCCGCTCTCGCCGCCGACAAGCCCGACCTCGAATTGCTCGAACAGCAAGCATTTCGGGCGGCCGTGGATCGCGTAGCCCCCTCGGTGGTTCGTATCGAAACGGTCGGCGGGCGCGAGCGCGTCGGCAAGGTGCTCTTCGGCGCCGGCCCGACCACCGGCCTGGTCGTCGACGAGAAAGGCTACATCGTATCCAGCGCGTTCAACTTCCTGCACCGCCCGACGTCGATCCTGGTCCGCCTGCCCGGCGGCCTGCTCAAGCCGGCCGAACTGGTCGCCACCGACCACAACCGGATGCTCGTGCTGCTGAAGATCGAGCCGGAGGGTCCGCTGCCGGTGCCCGAGATTGCCCCGCACCACGAGATGCGCGTCGGCCAATGGGTGATCGCCGTCGGACGCACCTTCGAGGCCGACAAGCCGAACATGGCGGTTGGCATTCTCAGCGCTACGCGGCGGGTCTGGGGAACGGCCATCCAGACCGACGTCGCCGTCTCGCCCAACAACTACGGCGGGCCGCTGGTCGACATTCGCGGACGCGTGCTCGGCGTGCTGGTGCCGCTTTCGCCGCACTCGGCCGACGAACTCGCCGGGCACCAGTGGTACGACTCCGGCATCGCTTTCGCCATTCCAGCCGAGCACATTCTGAAAACGCTCCCCAGGCTGCGTAAGGGTGATTTGCACGGCGGCGTGATCGGCGTTGCCTTTAAGGACAAGAATCTGTCGATCGGCGAGCCGGTAATCGCCGCCTGCCTGCCTGACTTGCCGGCGGCCAAGTCCGGGCTGAAGCCGGGCGATCGTATCGTCGAACTCGACGGCCACAGGATCGCCCGCATCGCCGACGTCAAACAACAACTTCACCAACACTACGCCGGCGACAGGGTCCGCATCGTTGTCCTGCGCGGCGACAAGCGGATCGAACGCCAAGTGCAATTGGCTCCCAGGCCGAAGACCAAGCCGAAAAAGGTGAAGGCCAAGAAGCGAGAGGCGAAGGGTGAGGAGTGAAGAGAGAGGAGGGAAAAGGGAGAAACAGACAACACTCCGAAAGCCTTTTACTAAGTTTTTTGCCACCGGACATTCATCATTCATCATTCATCATTCATCATTAACTCCCCCATGCGTCGTCACGTTATCGGGATCATCGCGATACTGCTGTTGCTCGGTGGGGCGATTTTTTGGATCTGGTCGCCGGACTCGCCGTTGGGCCACCAAATCGAGGCGGCCTGCTGGCGACTCGGACCGCTGCTGATCATGCTCTGGATCGCCTATCCACAGCTTCATCACATGCCCGGTTGGCTTTGGGCGGCCGTGCCGGTGCTGGTGATCGTGCTGGCGCGATGGCCCCGGTTCTTCCTGTTGGCGATTCCCCTGGTGATTGCCTTGGCCGTCCTGCAGCCGCGCATCGGACGCAAGGAGTAGTACTACCCCGGCGAATCGAGATACGGGTCCTGGCCCATCTGGCGCTGCATCTTCTTACGTTCCTTCTCGAAGTACATCATGGCCTTGCGTTGGCGGAAGTGTCGGCGTTCGACTTTCCGATGGGCTTTGCGGAACAGCTTGTGTAATTCGTCGTAGTTTTCGCCGGAGTTCTCGCCGAGCTGTTTGTACCGGCGCGACTTTTCCGGGCCGAGCCCGGTCAGCAGCAGGTCGTCGTCCAACGCGAGGTACTGGCGAAAGGTGCCGGGATCGCCCTGGCGACCGCAGCGGCCGATCAACTGCCGGTCGATGCGCCCGGCGTCGTGCATTTCGGTGCAGATGACGTGCAGCCCGCCGAGTGCGTCGATGCCCTCGCCGAGCTTGATGTCGGTGCCGCGTCCGGCCATGTTGGTCGAGACGGTCACCTTTCCGTTGAACCCCGCACGGGCGACAATGTCGGCCTCGGCGGCGATGTGATTGGCGTTGAGCACCTGATGTTCGATGCCCTTGGCGGCAAGCAGTTTCGAGAGGTGTTCCGATTTGTCGATCGATCGGGTTCCGATAAGCATGGGCCGGCCTTCGCCGTGCAGCCGGCACACCTCTTCGACCACGGCGTCCCATTTGGCGTCCGCAGTTCCGAAAACCAGGCTGGGCATTTGCTTGCGGATGGCCGGCCGGTTCGTGGGAATCGGCAAGACGTGGCATCGGTAGATCTTGCGCAGCTCGCGAGCCGAGCCCATCGCGGTGCCGGTCATGCCCGCCAGCTTCTGGTAGCGGAGGAAGAAGTCTTGAATCGTGATCCGCGCGGCCTGTCCGGTTGCGACGGTCACCTCCACGCCGGCCATGGCCTCGACGGCCTGGTGGATTCCTTCTCGCCACTTGCGGCCCTCGGCCAGGCGGCCGGTGAACTCGTCGACAATGACCACCTCGCCGTCGCGGATGACGTACTGCCGGTCCCCGAAGTACTCGCGGTGGACGACGATCGCCCGCTCGACGTACTGGTAGATGTTGACCATGCCCACGCGGTCCATGGCCTCGGGCTTCGGCAGCAGCCTCGCCTTTTGGCGTCCTTCACGGGTCAGCTCGGCCGTCTTCTTTTCGTGGTCGTACTCGTAGTCGACATCTTCGACGAACTCCTCGATCACCGCGGCGGTCCACTTATAACACTCGGCCTCGATGCGCTGTTCTTCGGTCGGCAGTGCGCTGATGATCAGCGGCGTCCGGGCCTCGTCGATCAGAATGCTGTCGGCCTCGTCGACCAGCGTGAAGTAGGGCTCGCCCTGGACCGGCTTTTCGTTCGACTGGCCGCCGTTGCCGAGCATGCCGCCGAGCAGGTCGGTTTGCCCCTCGCCGATGCGGCGCAACAGCAGCCGGTCGCGCAGGAAGTCGAATCCGAACTCCTTGGCCGTACCGTACGTGATGTCGCAGGCGTAGGCCTTGCGCCGTTGCGGCTGGGGTATTTGGGCCTCGACTACGCCGACCGTCAGCCCCAGCGCCTTGTAGATCGGGCCCATCCACTCGGCGTCGCGGCGGGCGAGGTAGTCGTTGACCGTCGCCAGGTGGCATCCCCTGCCGGCCAATGCATTCAAATACAGCGGCAGTGTGGCGGCCAGGGTCTTGCCCTCGCCCGTTTGCATCTCCACGATCGACTGGTGGAACATGGCGATGCCGCCGAGGATCTGCACGTCGAAATGCCGCATCTCGATGGTCCGCCGCGCCGCCTCGCGTACCAATGCGTAACCTTCAATCAACAGCCGCGCGAGCGGCTCGCCGCTACGCGCCCGGTAGCGCAACGAGAGGCTCCGTTTGCGGAGTTCGTACTCGGAAAGTTGCTGGAACTGCGGTTCCAGCGCGGCGATCTTCGGCACCAGCGCGGCCCAGCGCGCCAGCCGCCATTGGTTCGTTCCACCGGCGGCCGTGGCAAGCTGCGACCGGATGACCTTTGGGGTAACGCTCAAGGTACTTCGTTTGACAAGTGGTCGGTAATCAATGTCTCGTC
>JAUWWA010000244.1 GCA_030617125.1 Pirellulales bacterium
CGGCGCCGTCTTCGGCGGCGAGGGCAACGGCGGGCCGATCGACCCGCGCGTCGGCATGGTCCGCGACAGCTTCGTGGGCATGGCGCAAGTGCTCGACGCCATGGCCCAGCGCGAGATGAGCGTCGCCCAACTGGCCGATGAGCTGCCGCGCTACGAGATCGTCAAGACGAAGATCGCGCTTGCGCGCGAGAAGATTCCCGCGGCGCTCGACGCGCTAGAGAAGCACTTCACCGACGCGGCGGCCGACCGGCTCGACGGCCTGCGGCTCGACTGGCCCGGCCGCTGGCTCCTGGTCCGCGGCAGCCACACCGAGCCGATCGTCCGGGCGATCGCCGAGGCGGAAACCGCGGCCGAGGCCAAGCAACTCTGCAACTCGGCCGCTAGTGTGTTGCAAAGTCTATAAGGTGCGCGAGTAGAATCTCCTCTTCGTGGCATGGCGACGACGGGGGGGGCGTCGTTTAGCCGGCGAGTTTACTCGCCGCGATGGGTTGGGGCGGCTCCGACGACAAACGCGGCGTGCAAGCACGCCGGCTAAACTGCACAACGCGGCGTGCAAGCACGCCGACTAAATGCCGAGCGGCGTGACGAACGACCAATGCTGTCTCGGCTTGCCCTCCTTCACGGGGTTCTCTCCAACATACTCGATCGCTTCGGCGATGCGGCCGGGAGTGTCGAGGAACACTTTCCACGTGTTCTCTGCCCGCACGGGCCGCTTGTCCGGCGGCCAGAGATACTTCAACGCTCGTTTGGCTTCTTCGCGCAAGCAGCGATCGTGCGGCACGTGGGCCTCCGACCGCCGACCGCTGATCTTCGTCGCTTTGCCGAATCGCACCAACTCCCAACAATCGACGAAATCAGACCACGTGCCCCGCGGATCGTTCGGCAATCAGAAACCATACGCTCCGAAGATTGCGTGGTACGCGAGAACCATATCAGGTGAGCCCGTTATACCCTTACCTCGATTCGCTCTTTGCCGACCCACGAGTGCAGCACCTCGGGGATGACCACCGAGCCGTCGGTCTGCTGGTAGTTCTCCAGGATCGCAATAGCCGCGCGGCTTACGGCGATCGCCGTGCCGTTGAGCGTGTGGACGAACTTCGTGCCCTTCTCGCCTTTCGTGCGGAAGCGGATGTTCAGGCGCCGGGCCTGGTAGTCGGTGCAATTGCTCGTGCTGGTCACCTCGCCGTACTCGCCGCGGCCGGGCATCCACGCTTCCAGGTCGAACTTGCGATAGGCCGGGGCGCCCAGGTCGCCGGTCGCCGTGTCGACCACGCGATACGGAATGCCCAGACCGTCGAACAGCCGGCATTCGATATCGCGCAGGTAGTCGAGCATGGCGTTGCTTTCTTCGGGCAGCGTGAAGGCGAACATCTCGAGCTTGGGGAATGGGTGCACACGAAACAGACCCCGCGTCGCCCGGCCGTGGGCACCGGCCTCGGTGCGGAAGCAGTGGCTGGTGCCGCAGAGCTTAATCGGCAGTTCCTCGGCGTCGACGGTTTGCCCGGCCAGCAGCCCGCCCAAGGTGATCTCGGCCGTGGCGACCAGGCTCAGATCGGTGTTTTCGATGCTGTAGATTTGCGTTTCCTGTCCGCGAGGGTTGAAACCGATGCCTTCGAGGATTTCGTTTCGAGCCAGGTCGGGCGTGGTGGTGGGCGTAAAACCTTCGTCGATGAGCACTTCCAGCGCGTAGCGTTGCAGCGCCAACTCCAACAGCACTAGCTCGCGTTTGAGGAAGTAGAACCCGTGACTGGCCACGCGGGCGCCGCCCTCGAAGTCGACCAGGTCAAGCCGCTTGGCCAGTTCGACGTGGTCGAGCGGCTTGAAGTCGAACTCGGGCAAGGGGGTCTGGCCCTTGAATAGTTCCAGGTTGGCCTTGTCGTCGGCGCCGACGGGCGCATCGGGGTGAGCGACGTTGGGGATCGCCCGATGGATCGAATCCAGCTCAGCCGTGATCATGTCCAACTCCTCGCGCTGCTCCGCCAAGCGCGTTCGCAATTCGCGTCCCTTTTTCTTTTGTGTTTCGCGCTCGGCATCACATTTCGCGGACTCGATGGACTTGGCGACTTCGTTTGCCTGGCGGTTGAGTTTTTCGATCCTGGCCTGCTTGGTCTTGCGGGCGTTTTCCAACACAACGAATCGGAAAACGTCGACTTCGACGCCACGGTTGATGCAGTTCTGTTTGACCGCTTCCGTGTTTTCGACGATGTACTTGCGATCGAGCATGGTAGTCAGTAGTGGCTAATGGAAAGCCGTCACTTCCGGATATCACTCAACTCTCGCCACAAACGTGCGCTGGCCTTGATGCCGCGGTGGAAGTCGGCGAGCGAGAACTTTTCGTTGGGGCTGTGGGTGTTGTCGTCGTTCTGGCCCCAGCCCAACAATAGCGTATCAGCTTTGAGCGTCTCGTGGAAGGCGGCGACGATGGGAATGGAAGCTCCTTCGCGAATATAAACCGGCGGCGTACTGAAGGCGTATTCGATGGCGCGGGCCGCCGCCGCGATGTACGGGCTATCGAGCGGCACGAGCACGCCCGGCGAACCATACTGCTCGACCAGTTCTATCTCAATGCCCGTCGGGCATAACTCCGCGAGCCGTGCTCTGAGGCCTGCGGTGATCTTCTCGGGGTCCTGGTTGGGTACGAGCCGGAAGCTGAACTTGGCGGTCGCGGTGGCCGGCAGGACGGTCTTGGCCCCTTCGCCCTGATAGCCGCTCGAAAGGCCGTTGATGTCGTACGTTGGCCGGGCCCAGCGGCGCTGGAGCGTCGTGTAGCCCTGCTCGCCGACGGCCCCGTCCACCCCAAGCTGCTCGAAGTACTCCTCCTCGTCGAACTTCAGCGCCGCGAACTGCTTGCGCTCGCGATTGGTAATCGGCACGACATCGTCGTAGAAGCCGGGGACCTGAATCTTCCCGCGCCGGTCGACCAGACCCGCGAGCACGCTCGCCAAGGCGTTGGCCGGATTCGTGATCGAGCCGCCGAACGAGCCGGAGTGCAGGTCACGGTTCGGGCCCTGTAGCCGCAACTCGCAATAGGCGATGCCCCGAAGGCCGTACGTGATCGCCGGGCGGTTCGGGCCGAATTGGGCGCCGTCGCTGACGACCACGCAATCGCACGCCAGCCGGTCGGCATGCTCGCCGATGAACTTCTCCAGGCTTCGGCTGCCCACCTCCTCCTCACCCTCGATGATGAACTTCACGTTCACCGGGAGACCACCCTCGGCGTTCATCCAGGCCTCGACACTCTTGATGTGCGTGAACACTTGGCCCTTGTCGTCGGTGGCGCCCCGGGCGTAGATGTTCCCATCGCGGCGGGTCGGGTCGAAGGGAGGCGAAATCCACAAGTCCAACGGATCGGCCGGCTGCACGTCGTAGTGGCCGTAGATCAGCGCCGTCGGCGCGCCCGGCACCTTCGGCGACTCGGCATAGACCAGCGGATGCCCGTCGGTCGCGATCGTCTCGGTGGCCAGCCCCAGGGGGCGGAGCTGCTCGGCCAGCCAGGCGGCCGCCCGGTGCATGTGTCGGCGGCACTCCAGATCGACACCCACGCTGGGAATCCTCAGCAACTCGCAAAGCTCGTCCTCGAACCGCCCAGCGTGCGATCGCAGATAGGTGTCGATGTCGGGCATGTGTTCGGGTCTCGGTTGCGGCCTACGGCCGGGGGTCTGTCCGAATCGGAAAACCCTTAATATAATGATATCCGGTCGATTCGACCATTGGGGCCCACGCGATCGAGAAAACTCCGAAATGACCGACCGAGCCGCCGTCGCCGCTGCCGAGCCCATGGAAGAGACGCTTCCGTGCCGCCGTGCCGCCCAGCAGTCCCGGCCCAAGCACCAGCCCCGCTACAACGTGATCCTCCACAACGACGACGATCACACCTACGAGTACGTCATCGCCATGCTCCAGGAGCTGTTCGGCTATCCCGCGGAGAAAGGCTTTCAGATGGCCGAAGCGGTCGACACCCAGGGCCGCGTGATCGTCCTGACTACCACCCGTGAACACGCCGAGCTGAAACGCGACCAAATCCACGCCTACGGCAAGGACGCTGCGATCAAGAATTGCAAGGGCTCGATGTGGGCGACGATCGAGGCGGTCGAAAGTGAATGATGCCCACGCTCAGAACCCTCACCCTCGGCTGCAAGGTCAACCAGTACGAGACCGAGTACGTCCGCCAGGGGCTGGCTCAACTCGGGTATCGCGAGGCCGCCGACGGCGAGCCGGCCGAGTTGTGCATCGTCAACACGTGCACCGTCACCGCCACGGCGGAGGCCAAAAGCCGTAAGGCCATCCGGCATCTCGCGCGGACCAATCCGCACGCCGAGATCATCGTGATGGGCTGCTACGCCA
>JAUWWA010000077.1 GCA_030617125.1 Pirellulales bacterium
CCCCAAAAGGACAACGCGGGCCTGCTCTCCTTATCTTGTTATTGGCGTAGAATACATGTAAATTAAGAGGAAGAGCCGCTCCCTCGTCGGGGTAGCCAGGAATGTGTCGATCGAAGGGGGTGTGGATACGCGAATGAACGCTTCTATTGACGACAGCTATCGACTTCTGGCCGCCAAGCACGTCCGAGGCCGGGCCAGGCAATTGGCCGCCCAACTCGACGGCATCCGCAAGGCCGAGGAGATCGAGTGCGTCCACCAGGCACGGGTCGCTTCACGGCGGCTGAGGGCGGCGATGCGCATGTTCCGCGACTGCTTCAAGGCCCGGCGGATCAAACGTTGGCGCAGGCACATCCGCCGCGTCACGGCCGAGTTGGGCGACGCCCGCGACAAAGACGTCCAGATCGAGTTCCTCTGCGGTGTGCTTGACCGCGTCGCCGAGAAGGCCTGCTATCCGGGCATCGCGCGGCTGATGGTCCGGCTCGAACGGCAGCGCGAGCGGCTTCAGGCGAAGGTCATCCGCGCGGTCGATCGGCTTCAGCGCGGCGGGGCGCTCGACGAGATGCAGGCGGTGAGCAAGCGGGTGGTTTCCGAGTCGAAGGCCCGGGGCGTGGGCGTGCAGAGCGCCGTCAGTTATGCTCAGACCGAGCAGCACATCCTTCAGCGTCTCAATCGTCTGCTGCCGTACCAGGATAGCTTGGCCGATCCGAAGGCGAAAAAGCGCCATCATGCCATGCGGATTGCCGCCAAGCGATTGCGATACACCGTCGAGATCGCCAAGCCGGTCTACGCCGGCCGGTTGAAGCCGACCGTCGAGGTCGTCAAGAAGTTGCAGTCGCTCTTGGGTGAGGTGCACGACTGCGACGTGTGGATGGACCAGTTGCCCGTCTATGCGAGGAAGGAGCGCCGCCGAATCGTCAAGCGCTTCGGCCACGCGGGTCCATTTGCGCGGTTGCAGCCGGGTTTTGAGTACCTCGAGCAGGAGCGCCGGGAGTGTCGCGAGCGGGCGTTCGGCGAGTTGGTCGAGTACTGGCGGCAGTTAGAGCATGATGGAGTCTGGGATGATCTGGTCAGCATCATTGGATTGCCGGCCGAGCAGTCCGACGCGTCGGTCATATGCACTTAGCCCGCCGCGAACATACAGCGGGGTGGTGGCGTTTACAATTTGAGTCGAAACATGTCGATCATCTGCTCGCCGCCGTGGTCCGGGTTGCCGACGACTCTTTGGCCGGCCGGATCGACCACAAAATCGAGGGCTTCCAACGGGATCTGACCGATTAGCGCGGGACACTCGTCGGGAAGCTGCGCGACTTCGACCACGCAGTCACGCCCATCAACGGTCAACCGCACCGCTTCGTAGATTGAGAACTCGACCGTTCCCACAGTCGTCCGCGCGGTGCGGGTACGGCAGTGGCGGAGCCCCAATTGTTCGACCAACCTGAGCGGCAGCGAGAGCATCGTTGCGCCCGTATCGACCAGCGCGTCGGTCACCTCGACGGAGCGAACCCGCCCAGCGGGCATATTCCCTTCGTCCGCCTCGTAGATGTCTCGGAGATTCTCAATCCTTGCGGTGACGGCGACTTTACCCATTGTAGTGATCTCCATGGGATACCTCCTCGATTTCATGAGAACACGGCTTCCTGAGGACCCTGTTTCCCTGTTTGTATTATATTCTTCGCGGGTGGATAATTCAATGCCTACCTTAGGAGCATATTTCGTGGATGACCTTGACCGGAGGCCGTCATTCGGAACAATGAGTGTATGGAGCCGACCGAACAGACGCCGAAAACCGACGCTGGGATCGAGACCGTCGCCGCCATCGACGTCGGGGCCAACGCCCTGCGCATGGCCATTGCCGAGGTCCTGCCCGGCGGTCGAATCGAAATGCTCGAGCAGTTGCAGAGGGCGGTCCGGTTGGGACAAGACACGTTCCGTCGCGGGCGCCTGGGCGGCGAAAGCATGAGGGCCGCCGTGGCCGTGCTCCGCGATTTTCAAAAACTGCTCGAAGTGTACCACGTCGGGCACCTTCGAGCGGTCGCTACCACGGCCGTGCGCGAGGCGAGCAACGCCGACACCTTCCTCGACCGTATCTTCATGGCCACCGGGTTGCACGTCGAGGTGATCGATCCCGCGGAAGAGAGCCGGCTGACGGTTTCGGCGGTTCGCCGGGCGGTGGGCGGCTCGCCGGGTATCAACCGCGACGAGGCGCTGATCGTCGACGTCGGCGGCGGAAGCACGCTGCTGACAGTCTTGCAGGACGGCGAGATCGTCACCTCGCAGAGCCTGCGGCTGGGCTCGATCCGACTTCAAGAAATACTCTTGACCAGCGAGGAATCGCCCCAACGCTCCGCCGACCTGCTGCGTTACCACATCGGCAGCGCGATTTCAACAACTCAAGGCTCGATGCCGCTGGATGCGGCGCAATCGTTTGTGGCGGTCGGCGGCGATGCCCGGTTCGCCGCCCGACAAATCGGAAAACCCACCGAGTCGGCCGACTTGGTCAAGGTAGACGCGGCGGCGTTTGATCGGCTGGTCGAGCAGTGCGAGCGGCACACGGCCGAGGAACTCTCCAAGCGGCACGGCCTGCCGTTTGCCGAGGCCGAGACACTCAACCCGGCGCTCCTGGTCTACCAGATCCTCCTGCATAAAAGCCGGGCGGACTCGATGATCGTCTCGCACGTGTCGATGCGCGACGGACTGCTTTTGGAGTTGGCCCGAGAGGTCACCGGGCAAGAGGACGAAGCGTTGCTGGCGGGCGTGATCCACTCCGCGACCGCGCTGGCCGAGAAGTACCACCTCGACATGGACCACGCCCGAAACGTGGCCGATTTGTCGGTGCGGCTGTTCGACGCGATGAAGGCCGACCACGGGCTGTCGGCCCGGCATCGACTTTTGCTGCGCGTGGCGGGCCTGCTGCACGAGGTCGGCGGGTTCGTCAGCAACCGCGCCCATCATAAGCACAGTTACTACCTGATCAGCAACTCCGAGATTTTCGGGCTGACGCGCGGCGAAACTGAAATCGTGGCCCAAATCGCCCGATACCATCGCCGCGCCGTTCCCAGGCCGTCGCACTTGCAGTATACGGCATTGCCGCGCGAGACGCGGATGGCGGTCACGAAGCTGGCCGCGCTGCTTCGCGTGGCGGATGCGTTGGTTCGCGGCCAGGTCCGCCAGATATCCAACATCAGCTTTCAACGGCAGGGCGACGACCTGATCATCTACGTACCCAGCGGCACCGACCTGCTGCTTCGCCAACGGGCCGTCGCCATGAAAGGCGACCTGTTCGAAGATATTTTCGGAATGAAAATTCGGTTGGAAGAAGTGTAGTGCCCCAAAACTCCCTCCAATCCCCGCAGCTTTACTTCAACCGCGAACTGAGTAGGCTGGAATTCAACGATCGCGTATTGCGTGAGGGACTCTCGGAAAGCTTGCCGCTGTTGGAGCGGTTGAAGTTCCTGGCGATTGTCAGCTCGAACCTGGATGAGTTTTTCCTGATCCGCGTTGCCGGGTTGATGCATCAGCGGTCGGCCAAGGTCCGCAAGCGCGACATCGCCGGGATGACGCCTGACGAGCAACTGGCCGCGATAAGCAAGCGGGCTCACCGCATGGTCGCCGAGCAGACCGAGGGCATTCGTGACGTGCTTGGCAGGCTTGAAGAGAATGGCTTGAGCGTCGTCGAGCCGGAACACTGGACACCCCAGCAGCAACAGTTCCTCCAGGGCCATTTCTCCCGGCAAATCCTGCCGATCCTCACGCCGCTGGCCGTGCAAGAACTGGATCCTGCTCCGCTCCTGCCGGGGTTGCAGTTGCACGTTGCGGCGGTAATTGCCTCCGGCGCCGGTGACGATGTGCAGGACAAGATCGTGGTCGTGCCGGTGCCGGGCCAGCTTCCGCGGTTCATCACGATGCCGGCCGACGAGGACATTCAACTTGCCCGGTTGGAGGACGTCATCGCCCGGAAGATCGCAGCGCTGTTTCCCACGTGCGAAGTCCGGGCGACGGCGCTCTTCCGTCTTACGCGCGACGCCGACGTGACCATGTTCGACGAAGACGCCGACGACCTGCTGCAATCCGTCGAGAACGCCGTGCTTCAGCGCCAGCGGCGCGCCGCGGTTCGGCTGACTCTCTCGGCCCATCCCGACCGCCGCATCCGCAACTGGCTGATCGATTGGCTTCAGCTTGACGCAGAGGATGTGTACGAAGTCGACGGCATGTTGGACGCGACCGCGTTGTGGGAGATCGTCGGCCGGGCGGATTTCAACGAACTGAAAATCCCCGAATGGCCACCCCAGCCGCCACGCGACTTTATGGCCGTCGAGGACCTCTGGTCGGTCTTGCAGGACCGCGATGTGATGCTCTTCCACCCTTACGAAAGCTTCGACCCGGTCGCCCGGCTGATTGAGCAGGCGGCCGAAGATCCGCAGGTGCTCGCCATCAAGCAAACGCTGTATCGCACCAGCGGCGACTCGCCGATTGTCCGCGCGTTAGAGCGGGCTGCCGAAGGCGGCAAGGAAGTGACCGTGCTGGTCGAACTCAGGGCGCGGTTCGACGAGGCCCGAAACGTCAACTGGGCGCGCCGACTCGAAGACGCCGGCTGCCACGTCGTCTACGGCATCGCCGGGCTGAAAACGCACGCCAAGGCCCTGTTGATCGTCCGCCGCGAGTCGCAACGTATCCGCCGCTATGTCCACCTGGCCACCGGCAACTACAACGACAAGACGGCAAGACTCTACAGCGACATTGCCTTAATGACGTGCGATCGCGAGATCGCCGGCGATGTGGCCGCCTTCTTCAACCTGTTGACCGGGTACTCGGAGGCCGTCGGCTGGTCGAAACTCGCCATCGCACCGACCGGATTGAAGCAACGGTTCATCGATCTGATCGATCGCGAAATACAGGTTTCCACCCCCGACCGACCCGGGCTGATCATGGCCAAGACCAATTCGCTGCAGGACCCCGATATCATCCAAGCCTTATACCGGGCCGGCCGGGCCGGAGTGAAGGTGATGCTCAACGTCCGCGGCATTTGCTGTCTGAAGCCCGGTGTCGAAGGCGTCTCGGAGAACATCGAGGTCCGATCCATCGTCGACCGGTTTCTCGAACACGCACGCATCTTCTACTTCCGCAACGGCGGCCATGAAGAAGTTTACCTCAGCAGCGCCGACTGGATGCAGCGCAACCTGATCGATCGGCTTGAGATTCTCTTCCCCATCATCGACGCGAACCTTCGCCGCCGGCTGGCCGACATCCTGGAGACGTTCTTTGCCGACAACGTCAAGGCCCGAGTGCTGCTGCCCGACGGCACGTGGCAGCCGGTTCCGCGCAAAGGGCCGCCCGTCCGCGCCCAAGAGAGGTTCTACAAGGACGCCGTCGAAGCGGTCCGCGCCGCCGAGCAAACGGCCCTGCAATTCCGCCCGCTGAAACGGCCATAAAACCCCATAAAGCCGCGACCGGTGGTCGCGGGAGATGTAACCTGGACGCTGCCACAAGTGCACAGTACAATAGCAGCCAGTGGGAAAGCAGGAAACGACACCATGCCCCAAACCCAATACGCAGACATTTCCTGGGAAAGGATGATCCGCGCCGTGGAGAAAGTGCGCGAGCGTTTGTTGCGGGCGACTTCGGCGCTGGAAAAGGCCGGAGTGCCCTATGCCGTGGCAGGCGGACACGCGGTGGCCGCTTGGGTTTCACGCGTCGACGAGGCGGCCGTGCGAAACACCCGCGACGTCGATATCCTCCTGCGGCGCGAGGACCTGGCCGCCGCCACCGCCGCCTTGGCCGACGCCGGGTTCGTGTACCGCCACGCGGCCGCTGGCGACATGTTTCTCGACGGTCCGCGGGCGAAGGCCCGCGACGCGGTCCACGTCGTCTTCGCCGGCGAAAAGGTCCGCCCGGAATACCTCATCCCAACCCCCGACGTCCTAGAGATCGACCGGACCACTTCCTACGCCATCCTCACGCTGGAATCGCTGGTTCGGATGAAACTCACGTCGTTCCGGCGAAAGGATCAAATGCACTTGCTCGATCTCCTGGACATCGGCCTGCTCGACGCCGGCTGGACCGAGCGATTCCCGGCGGAACTCGCGGCACGCTTGCAGGAACTTCTGGACAATCCCGAAGGGTGAGGAGGCGCCCAGGTTGGCGTCGTGCTACGTTCTGTAGAGGATGGGAGAAATGAAAGAAGCAATCAGAGAATTGGATGTTGTGGCCTTGGTGCGAGATCACCCAGAGCGAGAACTCCTCTCGGGCCAGGTTGGAACTGTTGTCGAGATCCTCGACAGGGGTGTGTTTGAAGTCGAGTTCAGCGATGACCATGGGCGGACCTATGCCATGGTGGCGCTCAAGGCAGAGGAACTCATGGTCCTCCATTACTTGCCTGTGGCGGCAGTCTGAGGACGGACAGAACAAGGCGTTCAAGCGGACGCGCGGGCGCCGCGCGTCCGCTTCACTCGACGTTAGACGAGAAAACGTGATTCCCGTATCATAGAAATCACCATAACCACGACATCTCCGGTGTCATGGCAATCGCATGGCCGCGTCCCGTCAAAACTTACTCGGGGTTCCGACTCGAATGCTTGACGCCATCGCCAAGCTTATCTATGCTATCGGGTTAAGCTGGGTCGTGGTGCCCGGCAATTGGAGATTTTGTGTAGAATAGCAAGTTCGACATCCCGAGGCACGCCCATGCCCACTGAACTAAAGCTGTGGAAGATCGATGACGAGCGTCCGAAATCCGTGCCTCGGCAGAAACTTGATGTTGAGTCTCGAATTGAGAACTGGCTACGGCAAGACATCACATTGATTGCCGATGACTTGCTTGTTATCGGTCAACAAGTAGAAACCGCCTACGGCGGATCCATCGATTTGCTCGCGATTGACGGTGTGGGCAATTTGGTGATTCTCGAACTAAAGCGAGACAAAACGCCACGGGACATTGTCGCTCAGGGTTTGGACTACGCGTCGTGGGTACAGGATCTGAGCCACGAATCCATCCAGGAGATTGCGACAGGTTTCCTCAAGGATACGACTCTGGAGCAAGCATTCCAAGAGAAGTTCCATTCCGATCTACCCGACGTGCTGAACGAGAGACACAGGATCTACATCGTTGCGTCGGCCCTTGATTCGGCCACAGAGAGGATCGTGAAATACCTATCTGAGACTCACGATGTTGACATCAACGTCGCGACGTTCGCATATTTCAAGACGGGCGATGTTGAGTTCCTCGGTCGGTCATTGCTTCTCGACGAAACCGCAGTTCAGACGCGGGCCGAAAGCAAATCAAAACGCACTCCGCCTCTGTCCTGGGAAGAACTTCGGCAGCTTGCCGAACAGAACCGTGTCGGGCCATTATACGACACAGCATTGTCGAGACTTCGACCCCTATTTGACAGCACAAACAGAACCCGCAGCAATGTCGCGTTCGTTGGAAACATGGGACACAACAACGCCAGAAACGTGATCGTCGGAATCTACCCTGGCGTGAGCAGTGCTGATAATGGCCTTACAGTCATGCTGTTCCTTGATCGTCTC
>JAUWWA010000165.1 GCA_030617125.1 Pirellulales bacterium
CCCGGCCGTTGGAGCGCCTTCTGGAAGCGCATTTCCCAATATGGGTACACACATCAGTCTGCTTAATGGATATACATCATTTCATACGAGCACCCATTTCGGTTCTCGCCACGCATTGCGTGGCGGCTATCAAGCAGAACCCCCAATGCCTAACCTCTACTCCCGAACCCTAATCCCCACTCCCCAATCTGTCATGTCTACCAGCAGTCCTCAATCCGGTCATTCCAAGAACATGATCTCGCGCCCCAAACGCGGTGTGCCCGAGGGACTCTGGAAACGTTGCCCGGGCTGCCAGCAAACCATCTTCCGCAAGCAAGCGGAAAAACGGTTGGGCGTCTGCCCGGAATGCGACTACCACTGGTACGTGCCGGCGCGGGAGCGCATCCGCCAGATTCTCGACGAGGGCACGTTCGAGGAATGGGACGCCGACCTCGAATCGACCGATCCGTTGGAGTTTGTCGACAAGAAACCCTACAGCCAGCGGCTCAAGGACGAGCAGCGCCGGACCGGGCTCCGCGAGGCGGCCGTCGTGGGGACCGGCATGATCCGCGCCCGGCGCGTCGCCTTCGGCGTAACCGACTCGTCGTTCATTATGGGCAGCATGGGCTCGGTCGTCGGCGAAAAACTCACCCGAACTATCGAACGCGCCACCGACGACCAATTGCCGCTGATCATCATTTCCGGCAGTGGCGGCGGCGCGCGGATGCACGAGGGTCTCCTATCGCTGATGCAGATGGCGAAGGTCTCGGCCGCCTTGGCCCGATTCGACAAATCCGGCGGGCTGTTCATCTCGGTGCTGACCAATCCGACGATGGGCGGGGTGGCCGCCAGCTTCGCCTCGCTTGGCGACGTCGTCTTCGCCGAGCCGAAGGCCCTGATCGGCTTCGCCGGACCACGCACCATTAAGGCAACCATCCGCATCGAACTGCCCAAGGGCTTCCAAACCAGCGAGTTTCTCTTGGAGCACGGCTTCATCGACCGCATCGTCCGCCGGGAGGACCTCAAGAGCGAGATTGCGAGGACCATCGACTTTTGCGGCAAGTAGCGGATAGCGCAACATGGCATTTCTGGATTCGTTCAAAGCGGTTTTCTCGTCCAACCGGGTGAACGTCTCGAAGCGGTTCGCCCTGTTGCGCGAGGCTATCCAGGGAAGCATGTCACAGTTTTACATGGCCCGCGATCTGCGCAGCGGCGAGGTCGTGGGGCTGAAAATCCTCAAGCCGGAGAAGCTTGCCGCCTTCGAAGCGCGGTTCAAGGGACTCAACAAGCCAAGCGAAGGCCAAATCGCCGTCCAGTTGAAGCACCCTAACATCGTCGAGACGCGTGAATACGGCCTGACGACCAACGACGAGCACTACGTGCTCATGGAGTACATCGACGGGATCGACATGAACTCGGCGCTGATCGGCCGCGATCCGCTGCTCAACGGCCGCCGCGTGCAGTTCATCCGCCAATCGGCCGAGGCGCTCGCTGCCGTGCATTCCGCCGGGTTCATCCATCGCGACATGTGCCCTAGGAACCTGCTGTTGACCAAAGACAGTCTGAACGTGAAGCTGATCGACTTTGGGCTGACGGTGCCCGCCACCCGGCCGTTTATGCTGCCCGGCAACCGTACCGGGGCGCCTAACTACATGGCCCCGGAACTGGTCCGCCGCAAGCCGACCGATCAGCGACTTGACGTCTTCGCGTTCGGCGTGACGGCGTACGAGATATGCACGTCGGAGCTTCCTTGGCTTCGGGGCACGACCGGCTTGGCGGCGATGAGGCACGACCAGCCGCCGACCGACATCCGCGAGTACCGAGCGGACATCAATCCCATGTTGGCCTCGGCGATTCACGCTTGCATCGAGGGCGACGTCAACAAGCGCTGCCCTTCGATCGAAGAGTTCCTGGCGATGATATGTCACGTGCGGCACGAGACGGTGCAGTAGCACGTTAATCGGCGGCCATTAGCCAATCGAACTTCCACAACGGGTTGCCGCACTGCTCACACTGCTTGCCATTCTCCAGGAGTCCGCCGCGACACTCCCGGCAATCGCGAATCGCCGGGAGGTAATCTATCTGGCGATTGCGCGCCTCGGCGGCGCCGGTCCGGTCGCCAAAAGCCAGTGCTGTTACGATTTCCACGGCCGGCGGCATCAGGCGAAACAGCACCAGCGGCGCCTTGCGGGATTCCGCCAGCGCGCTCGCCAAGACGTCGGTGAACGTCAGTCGCCGCTCGCGGGACGTTTTCGACAAGTAGCAGGCGAGCCGCTCGGCCGCCTTGGAACCGGCCCGCGCCTCGCCGAGCCTCAGCCACGTGAGCCATTGCAAGTACCAGTCGTCGTCGGTGGCGACGTAGCCGTGCTCCCGAACCGCCGCTGCGGAGACGGCGATCTGATACAGTTCGATCTCCACTTTCGTCATCTTCTCCGACCGCTCTTCCGAAACGGGCGCCAGCATCGAGTCCATGCCGACGATCCGCTGCACGTCGTAATGCACGCGCCGATAGAACGTATTGCACAGGACGCTGAGGCCGTCGGCCAGGGCAACAGTCACACGCGCCGCGTCGCTGCGATTCTCGTGCCGGTTGAACGCTTCGGCGGCTTCGACGCGCCGGTCCACGGAGTCTTCTGTTGTCATGGCCGTTTCCCCAGAGTGTTTTTCGTGATTGTATCTCTCGCCCGACGAGACCGCAAGCCAACGGCAGGCAAGCCCGTCCGCTAAACCCGGATTGTTCATGGGTCAATTGTATAGCACAGGCATCTTGCCTGCGTTGCCCAGCCACAGACTGAAAGCCTGTGTTACACCTTTTGTGGAATAATCCGGGCTAAACGGTGACGTCCGCAACTTGGCGCCGTACGTATTAGGACCCCTGGACCGCAGCGGCCCCGGCGTCTACCATGGGCGCTTGGCGTGATTTCAACCCCACTTGGCCGCCGCACCTTGTCGCCAGCCGGGTGGGATTCATGCGAGAATGTGATGCAACGCGAGCAAGACTCCCATCCCCACGAAAAAACGACCGTCCGTGAAGTCCTCGGCTACCTGAACTTCTCCAGCGGGGTGCCCGCCCCGGGGTTCCTGAAAAACCTCAACGGGCTGTTCGCCCGGATCGACGCCGAGCAGCCGTGCCGAGCGATCGGTGCGCTGCTGCGTAGCGAGTTGGCGGAAGTCCGCGGCACGGCCGACGCCTTCCAACACGTCGATCAGGCCGAGGCGGTGATCCGGCTGGTTTTCGACGAGGTGTTGCCCGCCTATCGCCGCCACCATCGCGATCTGCTGTTCCACCAAAGCGACGAGCAGTTGTTTCAACCGTTTTTCATCGGTCGGGTGTGCGAGGCCGTCTTGCAGCAGGGCGGGCCGTGGGACCAGACTGAACGGATCGTCGGCGGAGCGATCGATCGGCTCAACGACTATCTCGGCCATCGGCCCGTCGCCGTGCTCGAAACCGAACAGAAGATTCAGCCGTACGCCCACGAACGGGTGCGGCCGATCCCGCTTCTTATCCGCTCGGCGGGCGTCGCCGTGGGACCCTACCGCGAACTGGTCGCCAAGGCGATCGAAATCCTCGAAACGACCGATCCGGCATTGCTGTTCGACGCATGGTTCGATCTGGAACAACTCGACGAGTTGGCGCTCGACCCTCGGGCGTACGATTTCGATCACCCGGTCAACAAACGCCCGAACTACTTGTTCGGCCAGTGGGACATGCATGCGTTGGACAATTCGGGCCGCTGCCGCCGGTTCGTCGTGCAAGAGGTTTCGCTCAGCGCGATGCTCGCCCGTCTTGCCGACCGCAATGAGATCCCCTACGAGGAGGTGCTGTTCGAGGCCGGCGACGTGCTGGCGGGCACGATGCTGATGGGCTCCGGTGTCAGCGGCAACCGGCCCGACGCCCACGACTCCGACACCACACTGGCCGCGCTGGTGCAACACATCGCCGCTTATCGCGATGCTTTCTACGAGCGACTTCTTGCGCGGATGGAAGGCCCGCACGCCGAGCGGCTTCGGGACGAAGCGGCGAAGCTCCGTCAACCGTTCGGCGTCGCGCGGCAGCATTTCAACCAGTACCTTGCCCAGCGCCGTGCCCGGCAGTTGCAGCACGTTCACCTGGCGAGGCTTTTCGCGCGGATGGGCTACTTGGAAGCGGCCGCCCGGCAGGTCCGCGTCGTCCCGGTCGCCTCCGCCCGAATCCTCTGCGACATCCATTGCCGCCTGACCACGGCTCACCGGGCGATTTCCGACGGCCGGCTGGAGGCGGCCGCCGCCGTGAGCGAGCAGCTCGAAGACCTCCTGCACCGCGGCATCGAGTGCGGCGGGCTGGTCGACCCGTGGAACATCCTCGGATTCGACGGGAACTACAGCCTCTTCCCCGCGCTGGAAAACAGCGTTCACGACCACCGCGTCGACGAGTTGATCCACATGGTCGGCGAGATCTTCGACCTGTACGTTCAGCTCGAGAAGGAGGCCGCGGCAGCGGGTAACGGCGAGTTGCAACAGGCCGTCTCCGACCGCCTCGGCAAGCTCGCCGCGTGGTGGGACCAATACGCCAGCAGCGAGGTCAGTTCGGTGGAAGGAATTTCCGGCCGCGAGACACGGGAGTCGGCCGACTACGTGGCCGCGGCAGTCAGCGCGTGGCACGATGCGGGAACCGCCGCCGGCGACATCGTTTTTTGGCGAGGGCACGTCGAGCAGTTCCGCTCGCCCAAAGCATACGCCCTGGTCGTCGAGGCGCTTTTGCAGCAGCGCGACCTCGTCGCCGCCATGGCCCTGCTGATCCAATGGCTCAGCCGGGCCGAACAAATCCCCTTGATCGAGGAAAACTACGCCTTCCACGACCTCGCGATCGCTTGGATGGAAGACCTGTGGCGGCCGGATGACGAATCGGACGAAAACGACACGACTCCCCGGCAACGCTGGGAACTTTCGCGGAAGTTCTTCGACTGCCTGGAAGCCAACGCCGAGGAGTACTGGGAGACGCCACGGTTCGAGCTTGCCGGCGAAGGGGCCGACGATGCCGAGACGCCAGGCGGCGAGGAGGAAGAACCGGACGACCTGTTCCGCGCGGCCTACGAGGGCGTGACCTATCGCGACAGCACCGACGACGGCATCGAGGGCGAGATTCTCGACGGCGGCGATGACGGCTTGAGCGACTTCGAGTTGGTGCTCGAGGCCGAGCGGATCGTCTCGCGGCTGGGTTTCCTGGCCATGCTGGCACAGCTATGGCGCTTGGCGGCGGTGGCCTCGATGCCCCGCGATCGCTGCGTGTCCGACGGCGCCGACGGGGATCGCGACACCGTACTCTCCGGCTGGCTGCAGCGCGCGATGACCAACCGCGACCGGCTACAGGAG
>JAUWWA010000229.1 GCA_030617125.1 Pirellulales bacterium
CCCGTCCACCACCTCCCAGTCGGCGTTGCCGGCCGCCTTCCAGCCGAAGAGCGTCTCGCCGTCGAACAGCAGGATCCAACCGTCGGATATCTCCTTTTCAGTCAGGGTGTTCGGCGCGGCGGCGAAGGTCGCCGTTGTCGTAAGCGGAATCAGTGCAAGCACCAATGCGGAACGAATCAATCTTGATTTCATGGTGATCTCGATTCTATCACGTTGTGGATGATCTTATCCAGGTTATAGCGGGGTTTGTAGCCGATCGCGTTGCGCAGGCGCGTCAGGTCGGGCACGCGGCGGCGGCAGTCCTCGAAATCCGCGTCGTACGCCTCCGCGTAGCTGATCAGCTCGATCGACGACGACGAACCGGCCAGGGAAATCACGCGCCGGGCAAGCTCCAGGATGCGCACCGGCTGGTCGCTGCCAATGTTGAAGACCCCGCCGGCCGCCTCGGGCGTTTCCATCAGTCGGATGACGGCCCGGCATACGTCCGACACGTGGGCGAAGCAGCGCTGCTGCTGTCCGTCGTCGTGAACGACAAGCGGCCGGCCGGCCAGCGCGGCGTCGACGAACCGCGGCAGGACCATGCCGTATGCGCCCGTCTGACGCGGTCCGACGACGTTGAACAGCCGGCCGACCACCACCGGCAGCCGGCGTTCGCGCCACCAGGCCAACGCCAGGAACTCGTCGATCGCCTTCGACGCGCCGTACGACCAGCGCGAGCAGGCGGTCGAGCCGAAGACCAGGTCGTCGTTCTCGGTCCACTGCGGCTTGGGGTTCTTGCCGTAGACTTCGCTGCTGCTTGCGACAAAGGTTTTGACGTTTCGGCCTGCTCCCTGCACGCGGCCGAGTTCATCCAGCAGCAGTTCGGTGGGGTAGATGTTGTTCTCGATCGTACGGATCGGGGCCTGGGCGATCAGTTGCACCCCCACCGCCGCCGCAAGGTGATAGACCTCGTCCACCTCGGCCACCAGCCGACGGACCAACTCGCGATCGGCGACGCTGCCCCGCGTGTAGGCGAGCCGGGGGTGATCCCGCACGGCGGCGAGGTTTTCGACCGCCCCGGTCGACTCGTCGTCGACGACCGACACCCGATCGCCGCGCGCCAACAGCGCTTCGGCCAGGTGGCTGCCGATGAATCCCGCTCCGCCGGTGACGAGGGAATGTTTCATGGAATCAGCAATCGTCGCTTGCGATACATGGAGGGAGGTTACGGGTTATACATCAAAAAATCAAATCCCCATCGCGCTGCCGCGATGGCAACAAGGGCAAATCCCTCCAGGCGCGATATGCGCCACCCGGTGCGCATGAAAATCAGGACGACGAACACCATCCCGGACAGGGCTGCCAGCGAGACTCGCGACATCGGGTCCACGTCCACGGGGCGAAGCAAGCCTGCCAGCCCAAGTACGCCGAGCAGGTTGAAGAGGTCGCTGCCGATGATGTTGCCGGCGCTGATGCCGTAGCGGCCTCGCAATACGCCCATGAGGCTGGTGGCGAACTCCGGTGCGGAGGTTCCGGCGGCGACGATGGTGACGCCGATGACCCACTCGGCGATGCCGAACGTTCTGGCCACCGCCGTGGCGGAACCGACGAGAAGGTGAGAGCCGCCAACGATGCAAACGAGCCCTACGGCAAGCAGGCCCCCTTCACGCCAGACGGGCATCTTGCCTTCGCCACCGGCCGTGAGTTTCCCGAGTTCCTTCTCAGCGCCGGGCATCCCATGGCGAGACTTGAAGAGATAGGCGAGATAGACACAGAGCAGAACGAAGAGCAGTGCACCGTCGTAACGGTCCAAGCGGAGGTTCCACCCGATGAGGACCAACAGCAACAACGTCGTCACGCCGAGCACCGAGCCGTCGCGTCGCAACAGGGTGGGGTCGATCGGGATTGGCCGCACCAGTGCGCAACCACCGAGGATGAAACCGAGGTTGAAGATGTTGGAGCCGACGATGTTGCCGACGGAGATGTTCCCTTGGCCCCTGAAGGCGGCGATCAGCGTGACGGCGAACTCGGGCGCCGATGTGCCGAAGGCTACCACGGTCAGCCCAATGACGAGTTCGGAAATTCCCAGCCGCTTCGCGAGACATGAGGCGGACTCAACCACGCTGTGCGCGCCCTTGCCCACCAAGACGACGGTCCCGAGAATGATCAGCACGTTTGCCCAGACCGGCAAGGTCTCGACGAACGGGGCCAGCACGAGCAGGACCACGACTAACGCCGCAAACGCGAACCAATGCCAAAGCTGGACGGGAAGGACTTGGGGCAAGCTCTTTCTCACTCTGCTGCGTGGCCGGCAAAAGGAGCATCATAGTACGTTGCACCGGTCGCGGCAACCGGCGCGGCGGCAGGCGCGCCGTGCAGGGAGGGAAACTCCACTACTTTGGGTGGTTCCGCAGCGGATGATTGGTGGCGGTGGGCTATAGCCGGCGTGCATGGTGACTATAATGAACAGGTTAGGTTCTCGCGTTGAGAACTCTTGCCAATTTGTGCGCATGTTCGTAGATATGAAACTGCTTGTATGGTAGAGACTTAGGGTTCAGAGTTTAGGGTTCAGGGTTCAGGGTTCAGGACTTGATGGTCAGCCGTAACTGAGGGATCCTGAACACTTGCTCAGTTTGGTTGCGGCTGGACGCCGCGTTAGGCTGGTTATGGTGGTCGTGTTGCGGGTGGCTGGGGCAAAGCGAAGCGATGCTCCAGGAACACCCGCCCTGGGGCTTCGCCGTGCTGAGCCCACCACCTAACCGAAATGCCCCGCCGCACCCGAGCCGCCCAACTCGGAAATCGGCTGTCGGAAGAGAGAAGCGCCATGAAGTCTGCTGCTTACGCCCGGTTGGGCTCATGCGTGCTCGTGCTGGCTCTTGCGAGTGCGTCCGCCCGGGCGCCGGCCCAGGAAAAAACTGAGGCCGCCACGCGGCAGTACAACACGGCCGTCGGACTGCACAACAGCGAGGTCTACGACCTGGGCGCCGAGGAATGGATCAAGTTCCTGAACGACTACAAGAAGGATCCGCGCGCCGACCGGGCGTGGCACTACCTGGGCGTTTGCTATCTGAAGCAAAACAAGCTCGAGAAGGCCGCCGAAACGTTCGAGACGGTGGTGAAGTTCGTCCCCAACTCCAAGCTGCTCGACGACACGCTGCTGAACCTCGGCTTGACGCAGTACAACATCGCGCAAAGCGGCAAGCCGGACGTGTACGACAAGGCCGCGGCCACCTTCCACACCCTGGCCGACAAGTATCCCAACGGAAAACACGTCGCCGAGGCGATCTTCTTCGGCGGCGAATGTCTCTACCATCGCGGCAAGAAGAAGGAAGCCGCCAAGAAGTACGCCGAGGTCGTCGAGAAGCATCCCACCCACGCGATCGCGGCCCGGTCGCTGTTCGCCCTGGCGGTCACCCAGGCCGACTTGAACCGGCACAAGCAGGCCTTAGCCACCTACGACCTCTTCCTGAAAAAATTTCCCCAAAGCCCGCTGGCTGCCGAGGCGACCATGTGGCGGGGTGAGACGCTCTATGCGCTGAAGCAATACGCCGAGGCGGTCGAGGCCTACGCCGCCGCGGCCGCCGCGCCGCGGTTCCCGATGGCCGATTACGCCACCGTGCGCCGGGCCGACGCGCTTTTCGCGATGAAAAAATACGCCGAGGCGGCCGACCTGTACGCCTCGGTGCCGGCGAAGTTTCCCGAGTCGCAATACGTCGGGCTTTGCAACCTGGAAGCGGGCAAGAAATACTACTCGGCCGGGGATTTCCCCAATGCACATCGCTTTTGAGTAAGGTCGTCGCCACCGGCGGGGCGTCGGCGCCCGAGGCCGCTCATTGGGTCGCCAAAAGCCTTTTGAAACAAAACAACCCGGCCGACGCGCTGGCGGTCGTCGAAAACGTCCTGCCGAAGGCCGGCAAGAGTTCCTTCGCGGCGGCGCTGCTGATGGATCAGGCCGACGCGGTGTACGAAATCCCCCAGCGGCGCGGCGCGTCGGTCGCGCTCTACGCGGCGGTGGCCTCGGAACATCCCAACTCGCCCGAAGCACCCCAGGCGCTGTACATGGCCGCGTTCGCCGCGATGAACCTCCATGACTACGCCGCGGCCGCGACCCATGCCAACGCCTTCCTGGCGGCGCACGCCGATCACGAACTGGCCGTCGGCGCCGGGCACGTCCTGGCCGAAAGCAGCCTGCTGTTGGGCAAGTACGCCGAGGCCGAAGCACTCTACAAGGAGCTTCTGGCCAAGGCCCCCGGCGACCGCGACGCCGAAATCTGGAAGATCCACCGCGGCACGGCGTTGTACCTGCAAAAGAAGCACCAACAGACGATCGACACGCTCGCGCCGGTGATGAGCGAGATCCGCACACCGGCGCTCGTGGCCGAGGGCTGGTACCGGATCGGGCGCAGCCAAGTGGCATTGCGGGAGTATTCGGCTGCGGTGAAGTCGCTCACTGCGTCGCTTGCCGCCGCGCCGAAGTGGAAGCTGGCCGACGACACACACCTGGTATTGGCCTACGCCTATCAGCAGACCAAAAACTTCGCCAAGGCCAAGGAGCATGCCGGGAAGGTGATCGCCG
>JAUWWA010000131.1 GCA_030617125.1 Pirellulales bacterium
CGGCCGCCGAAGCCCACGAGGCCGTCCTCGTCGGCCATCTCGGCCGCCGGGACGAATCGCGATGGGGGAAGCAGGGACATGGGGTAACGGATCAAGGCCTAGTGGCAGACGACCCCAGTTTGGGTATTCTCCGGCTCTGGCAGAGGAAGTATAATCAAAAGTCTTGGGAATGGAAATTGAAGAAATCGAGTACCACGAAAGGCCGAGAGATGATCGATGTCAAGCAAGCCGTCGACACAGCAGCCAAGTACTTGGCCGATCTGTTTGCCGGGGAAGGTATATCAGACCTCAGATTGGAAGAGGTCGAGCTTTCGGAAGACAACGCCTGTTGGCACGTTACACTTAGCTTCCTCAGGAAGCGTGCGGCGACCGGTCACGCACTGACGGATGCATTGCGAGCCGGATCAGTGCATGGATCTCATATGGACCGCGACTTCAAGATCGTCGCGGTGCGCGCCGCAGACGGCGCTGTGGTATCCATGAAGATCCGGCAATTGGCATGACCGATAACGTACTTACCCTGATTGGCCGTTATCGCACCCGCGGGGTGCTCGTCGATTCGAACATCCTGTTGCTCTACTTTGTGGGGGCATTCGACATCTGGCCAAAGGCAACTACTTGGTTCTCACCACCGACGCTCCTCTCGCGGTTCAATTGCAGCTAGCGAGCATCGACGTGGTCAACTTCGAACACCTGCGGGCGGCGGCATGGCGCTGAGGCGCCGGCATCCCTCTGTGCTGGCCGGGGTGATTCGGGTGTGCTAGGCTCGGTTGGCGCTGGCTGCCCCCCTGTCGCTCGTCCCCACTGGGCTGCTACAATGTGCAGCTTTAGCGGATCAACCGCGCCGGGAAGCACCATGAAACCACTGCGGAACATCGCCATTATCGGGGTCGGACTGATCGGTGGATCGATCGGCCTGGCGCTGAGAAAGCTGGACCTGGCCGAGAAGGTCATCGGAATCGGCCGCCGGCAGGTCAGTTTGCGGATCGCACGACGGGCGGGCGCGGTCACCAACACGACGATCGACCTGGCCAAGGGCGTCGCCGACGCCGAGCTGATCGTCGTCTGCACGCCGGTCGGCCGGATCGTCGAGGACGTTCGCACCGCCGCCGAGCACGCCCCGGAAGGTACGCTCATCACCGACGTGGGCAGCACGAAGCGGACAATCGTCGAGGCGCTCGACGGCAGCGGCCCAGAAGGTGGCCTGCCGCGAGGGTGCCGATTCCTCGGCGGCCATCCGCTGGCCGGCAGTGAGAAGGCCGGCCCCAGCCACGCCACCGCCGACTTGTTCGACGGCTGCATCGCCCTGCTAACACCCACGCGAAACACCCGGGCGGAAGACTATGACCTGCTCGAGGAGTTCTGGCAGGCCCTGGGGTCGGTGGTCATCAAGATGTCGGCCGAGGAACACGATCGGGCGCTGGCCGTAACCAGTCATTTGCCGCACCTGGCGGCTTCGGCGCTAGCTGCGACCGTGCCCGAGAAGTACTTCCGCTTCTCCGGAACCGGCATGCAGGACACCTCGCGACTGGCGGCGGGCGATCCGGAACTCTGGCGACAGATCATTATGCTCAACCGCGAGCACGTGCTGGACGCCTTGGAGCAGTACGGCGGGAAGTTGGCCTCGCTTCACGCCGCCATCCGCGACGGCGACGAGGATGAAATCAGAAGTCTCCTCACCACGGCAAAGAAAAACCGCGATGCTATGGGAAGTTGATATCTATCCGGCCGAAGGACAGCCGGACCTGATCGCCCGGCAGGTTGCCGACTCGGCCGCCGACATGGGCCTCGGCGGCGATCTGTCGGTGTCGTCCGCCCGCGGATACTTGGTCCAAGGAGACCTCGATCGACAGCAGGTGACTCGCATTGCCGACGAGTTGCTCGCCGATCGCGTGGTGGAACGCACGGTGGTGGCCGAAGTCGGCGATGCGGCGTTGGACGAGCCGCCCGGTGTGTCTGGCGGCTGCGAGCACCTGGTTCACGTGGTTCCCAAGCCTGGCGTAATGGATCCTGTGGCGCAAAGCGCCTTGGCGGCCATCGCCGATTTCGACATCGAGGCCGAGGCGGTCCGAACGCTCAAGAAGTATTGGATCGGTCCGCTGTCCGAGGACCGGCTCGAATTACTTTGCTCGAAGATTCTGGCGAACGACGCCGTAGAGCAAGTGATTGTCGGTCCGCTTGAGTTCACGCATTTGGAAGTGGGTTCGCCGTATACGTTCCAGCCGGTGACGGTGGCGATTCGCGAGATGGACGACGCGGCACTAGAGCGGCTCGCACTGGAGGGCCAACTTTTCCTGTCGTTGATCGAGATGCAGACGATCCGGTCACAGTTCGAGGCGTTGGGCCGCGATCCGACCGACGTTGAACTGGAAACGATCGCCCAAACCTGGAGCGAGCATTGTAGCCACAAGACGCTGGCCGGGCGGATTTGTTATGAAGCTCCCGACGGCCAAAGACAATTCGACAACATGCTCAAAGAAACCATCTTCGCCGCCACCATGAAGATCCGCCAGGCGGCCGGCGACGACGACTGGTGCGTGAGCGTCTTCGAGGACAACGCCGGCGTGATCCGCTTCGACGAAAACGACACCCTCGTCTTCAAGGTCGAAACGCATAATCATCCCTCGGCCCTGGAGCCGTACGGCGGCGCGAATACGGGCATCGGCGGCGTGATCCGCGACCCGATGGGCACCGGCATGGGCGCCAAGCCGATCTGCTGTACCGACATCTTCTGCTTCGCCCCGCCGGATACCACGTTCGACGAACTTCCACCCGGCGTTCTCCACCCGCGGCGCGTCATGCAAGGCGTCGTTGCCGGCGTGCGCGACTACGGCAACCGGATGGGGATCCCCACGGTCAACGGCGCGCTCTACTTCGACTTGCGGTACCTCGGCAACCCGCTGGTCTACTGCGGCAACGTCGGGCTGATCCCGCGCGAAATGTCGTTCAAGGAACCCCAACCGGGCGATCTGATCGTGGGCATCGGCGGGCGGACCGGCCGCGACGGCATCCACGGCGCCACCTTCAGCTCCGCCGAACTGACCAGCCAGAGCGAAACCCTCTCCGGCGGCGCCGTCCAGATCGGAAACGCCATCACCGAAAAAATGGTCCTCGACGTGCTCATGGTCGCACGCGACCGAGGGCTCTACAACGCCGTGACCGACTGCGGCGCCGGCGGGTTTTCCAGCGCCGTGGGCGAGATGGGCGAAAATATCGGCGCCGAGGTCCATCTCGAAAACATCCCGCTGAAGTATGAAGGGCTCTCCTACACCGAAATCTGGATCTCCGAGGCGCAGGAACGGATGACGCTCAGCGTGCCGGGAGAAAAATGGGACGCGCTGCGCGGCCTGTGCGACTCCGAAGGCGTCGAGGCGACGGTCATCGGCCGATTCGTGCCGACCGGGCGGCTCGTCTTGAAGTACGACGGCCACCAGGTGGCCGACCTGGCCATGGATTTCCTGCACGGCGGCCGGCCGCCGGTCGTCCGCAACGCCGTCTACACCCCGCCGCAACTCCCCACACTGTCGCCGCCGGAGAAGGATTGCGCCGGCCACACCGATTCGCTGCTGAAAATCCTCGGCTCGCTGAACGTATGCAGCAAGGAGTGGGTGATCCGCCAGTACGACCACGAAGTGCAAGGCGGCAGCGCGATCAAGCCGTTGGTCGGCGTGACGAACGACGGCCCCGGCGACGCGGCCGTGCTCCGGCCCGTGCTCGACTCGCGCCGCGGGATCGTCATGTCGTGCGGCATGAACCCCCGCTATGGCGACCTCGATACGTATCACATGGCGGCCAGCGCCATTGACGAGGCCGTTCGCAACTGCGTGGCCGTCGGGGCCGACCCGAGCCGAATCGCCATCCTCGACAATTTCTGCTGGGGCACCACCGATCGGCCCGAAACGCTCGGCTCGCTGGTCCGCGCCGCCTTGGCCTGCCACGATGTCGCCACGGTGCTCGGCACGCCGTTCATCAGCGGCAAGGACAGCCTCAACAATGAGTTCCGTCCCGAGGGCGCCGACGAAGCGATCTCCATCCCGCCGTCGCTCCTGATCAGCGCGATCGGACAGGTCGACGACGTCGCCCGATGCGTGACGATGGACCTCAAGGAACCGGACAACCTGCTGTATCTGGTCGGCTTGACCCACAACGAGCTGGGCGGATCGCACTACGCGCTGGTTGAAGGACTCAGCGGCGGCGCAGTGCCCAAGGTCGATGCCGAGTTGGCCAAGAAAACCTTCACGACGCTGCACCGGGCAATCGACGCCGGTTTGGTCCGCTCCTGTCACGACCTCAGCGAAGGTGGATTGGCCGTAGCCG
Source organism: Pirellulales bacterium (assembly GCA_030617125.1). Lineage (GTDB taxonomy): Bacteria > Planctomycetota > Planctomycetia > Pirellulales > Thermoguttaceae > JAUWWA01. Next base: position 4,318 of record JAUWWA010000131.1, read on the forward strand.
CTGCCGAAATGGCCTTCGCTGGAGGACTCGGCGCGGAGATCCGCCTGGGGGACGTGCCCTACCCCGTTGACAGGGACGGCAGGGCCGAGCAAGAAATGTCTGCGGCAGCGCTGCTGTTCAGCGAGTCGAATAGCCGGTTCCTCGTTGAAGTGCAAGAGGACAAAGCCGCGGCGTTTCAGAACTTGCTTGAACGGGAGCCATTTTCATTCATTGGCAAGGCGGTCGACGCGAACCAACTGGAAATCTTCGGCGCCGACGGCCTGCCGGTCGTCCAATGTGATTTGGAAACACTGAAAGAAGCGTGGCGGAAGCCACTGCGATGGTGAGCACAGACCACTTGATTACTACGATGCCCCGACCCAACGTCCTCATTCTCCGCGCTCCCGGCACCAACTGCGACCAGGAAACTGCGTTCGCATTCGAGCAAGCAGGTGGCGCCACCGAAGTGCTGCACATCAACCGGTTGTTGGAGAATCCGCGGCTGTTCGAGCTTTTCCAGATCCTCTGCATCCCCGGTGGGTTCAGCTACGGCGACGACGTGGCCGCCGGCCGAATCCTCGCCAACCAGATCCAACACCACTTGGCCGAATGCCTGGCTGAGTTCAGGGGCGCCGGCAAGCTGATCCTCGGCATCTGCAATGGCTTCCAGGTGCTCATGAAATCGGGCGTACTGCCGGATCACAACGCGGAAAACACCCCGCCGGCGACGCTGACCTGGAACGATTCGGGCAAGTTCGAGGACCGTTGGGTCCGGCTCGACGTCCGCGACGGCAAGTGCGTGTTCCTCCACGGCGTCGAATCGATGTACCTGCCGGTCGCCCACGCCGAAGGCAAGTTCGTCACCCGCGATAAGCAGGTGCTTGCAGATCTGGAGGCGACCGGCCAACTTGTGCTGCGATACCTGCCCCAGTGCACCGGTCGTGAGAAAACGCCCGCCGACTGCGGTTGGCGGGGTGCAGGCGATAACAGCCATGACAACAAGTTCCCCAGCTCGATGGCGGCGTATCCCGACAACCCAAACGGCTCCATGGCCGACGTGGCGGGCATATGCGACACGACCGGGCGGGTGTTGGGGTTGATGCCGCATCCCGAACGCCACATCAACCCCACCCAGCATCCCCGCTGGACACGCGGCGAGGCCGCCGAGGTGGGCGACGGCCTGGCAGTGTTCGTCAATGCCGTGGCGTATTTTGCGTAGGCCACGGCGGCTGTCAAAATGGCAGGCTCCGGTGCGATTCCTCGGGGATTCCGCCAGTGTTGGCGGTCGGACGCGTGGCAGCCATGAAGGTTGGAGTTCCTAAGTTGTTTGCGCTGAACAACTTAGCGCATCGTGTCCCTTTTGGCGCGCCAATTGCGTTCCTTGGTAACAACAGCGCCTGCTGCGCGCAGAATTGGCAGACACCGTCTCCAGCGGCCCGGGTGGGCTCGATGGATCGTCTGGCGAGAACATTAATGCAAAACAGGAGTTCCGGAGACTAGCCATGGCGAAGAAGAAGAAGAAAGTGGGGAAGAAGTCCGCCGGCACTGCCCAGATTCAACCGTTGGGCGACCGGGTGGTCGTCGAGCGGGAGGACGCCGAAGCAGTCACCGCCGGCGGCATCGTGCTGCCCGACGCGGCTCAGGACAAACCGTCTCGCGGCAAG
>JAUWWA010000313.1 GCA_030617125.1 Pirellulales bacterium
CTGCACTCTTACGGCGCCGGGTCCGGTGGTCAGGCCGAAGTGCTTACGGCGATCGCGCTGAACTGGCTGTACATCGCCGCCGCCGCGGTGCGCTACAACGTCGCCATCCGCCGTGTGGAACATCCTTGTTCGCCGAAGAAGAGAAACTATACCACAGAGGACACGGAGGTACACAGAGGAGAAATGAGGGTAGATGGAAGATGAAAAATGAAGATGGTAGGGCTATCTTGCTCTCTTCCCCCTTCCCCCTTCCCCCTCTTCTCTCTTCCTCTGTGTACCTCCGTGTCCTCTGTGGTGAATGTTTTCTCTTACTTGTTTCGCGCCATCTTGTGAAACAGTTCCCATCGGGCTTTGATTTCTTCAAGGCTGTCGCCGCCGAACTTATCGATCACGGCCCGGGCGATTTCCAGCGCGACGACGTTCTCCAGAATCACGCTGGCCGCCGCTATCGCGCACACGTCGCTGCGTTCGTAGGAGGCTTCCTCCGGCTGTTTGGTTTTCACGTTGACCGACGGTAGCGGTTGGGCCAGCGGGTTGATCGGCTTCATGGCCGCGCGGACGACGACGGGTTGGGCGTTGGTCATTCCGGCCTCCAGTCCGCCGGCGTTGTTCGTCGGCCGGGTGAAGCCAAGCGTCGGCGTGTTCTTCTGCTTGGAATCATATTGGATCGGGTCGTGGACCTCGCTGCCGCGGCGTCGGGCGGCCTCGAAACCCGTGCCGATCTCGACGCCCTTGATCGCTTGAACGGCCATGACCGCTTGGGCGAGCAGACCGTCGAGCTTCTTGTCCCACTGCGTGTGCGTGCCAAGGCCGAACGGCACGCCCTCGACGCGCACCTCGACGACGCCGCCGAGCGTGTCGCCCGCCGCTTGCGCCTGGTCGATCAGCTTTTTGACGTCATCGTCATGATCGGGGTCGAGTGTGTAGAGTTCGCTTTGATCGCGCAGGGTTCTTTGCTGCGCAAGTGTGCCGCCTTTCGGTTTGATCTTGACGGGACCGACCTCGACGACGTACCCGAAGGCGGTGATGCCCAACGGACTTAGGAGTTGCTTGGCGAGCGCCCCGGCGGCGACTCGGGCAGCCGTCTCGCGGGCGCTGGCCCGTTCGAGGATCGCGCGAATCGGGCCGAGGTACTTCATCGATCCGCTCAGGTCGCCGTGGCCGGGCCGTGGCCGGGCGAGTTCCTCCATCTGATCGAGTCTATAATCCTTGTTTGGCACGAGCAGCGCGATCGGGCTGCCCAGCGTCACACCCCGCCAGATGCCGCTAAGGATGTCGACCTTGTCGGCCTCGATTTCCTGCCGTCCGCCGCGGCCGTACCCGCCCTGCCGGCGGCGCAGTTCAGCGTCGATCAAGTCCGTGTCAAGCGGCACGCCGGCCGGGAACCCGTCGACCAGCGCTAGCATTGCCTTTCCATGTGATTCACCGGCGGTGAGGCAGCGTAACATGTTTGGTAATCCCGTTTACTAATCTCGACTTTGGGCAACAGAAATGCCCTGGGAAGTTGCACCATCTAACTCGCCAATTCTACCCGGCCGTAAGCAACGGGCATAGGGCGATTTGAGGGCTTCTCGTCGTGCGTTCAGACCCTTGGATGCGTTTCCTGCGGCAAACGATCCGCGACGAATTGAAAGACTTTCCGCGCGGTCTCCAATGCGACATGGGCCTGTTCCAGCGACGGGAGCTGTCCGCAAAACGGGTAACGGAAACCCACCGAATATTCCGTCAACGGAACTGCGAGCGTCACAAATCGTGCAAAGGCATTGTCCAGCTTGACACAAAGCTCTAGCAGGAAGCCGATCTGATGCGTCCACGCGAACTCGACTTCATGGTAAACCAGAAATGCTTTCAGCGCCTTTTCGACCGCCTGTTGGCCGTGGAAGCAGACATGTTCCGTGATCAAGGGGTCGCCTGCCAACGCCACTTCCGCGCCGTCCAAGTCGGCTTTCGAGCGCTCAAGCCATTGGCGGACCAGGTCCCAATCAGGCGGCATAGACCAGTTTCCCTTTTTGCGTCACTTCATACGGCAACGAGAACTTCACCGGTGCCCACCGGTCCATGTCACGGCGATACTGGACAACCAGGTCAACGGGAACCGGCAGTCCGTAGAGGGCGATATACCCACGGCCGGTCAACTCGTGTCGATTGCCCGCGTCATCCGGCACGACGACCAAAAAATCCAGGTCACTGTGGCGATGCGGCATGCCGTACGCGTAAGAGCCGAACAAGTAGATCTCCAGCGGATGCAGCGCCTCGACGAGGCGCTGCACAACCTCATCCAATATGCGCGACGAAACCTCTTGCATGATCCTATTGTATCAAGCGGGGCAGGTAAGGCCAAGCCATTTTTCATGAGCAAGTGCGAGTCGCAACCTCGATTCGGCGACCCGAGTCGCCGCCTATGCTCCGAACTCCCGGTCCGTCAGCCGTTCGTACGCCTCGACGTACTTCTCGCGGGTCTTGGCCACGATGTCGTCGGGCAACGGCGGGGGGGGACTCGCGCGGTCCCAGTCGCTCGCCAGCAGCCAGTCGCGAACGAACTGCTTGTCGAACGACGGCTGGCCGCGGCCCGGCTCGTACTCGTCGGTCGGCCAGAACCGGGAGCTGTCGGGCGTAAGCACCTCGTCGATCAGGATCAACTCGTCGTCAACGGCGCCGAACTCGAACTTCGTGTCGGCGATGAGGATGCCGCGCTGCCGGGCGTAGTCGCTGCCGCGGTTGAAGATGTCGACGCTGCGGCGGCGCAACTCCTCGGCAACGTCCTTCCCAACGATGTCCACCGTCTGCTCGAACGAGATGTTCTCATCGTGATCGCCCCGTTCGGCCTTGGTGGCGGGGGTGAAGATGGGCTCGGGCAGTTGGGCGCTTTCGGTCAGGCCGGGGGGAAGCTCGATCCCACAGACCGTGCCGCTTTGCTGGTACTCTTTCCAGCCCGATCCGGCCAAATAGCCGCGCACAACGCACTCGATCGGCAGGACATCGGTCTTGCGACACAAGGTCGATCGGCCCGCTAGTGCAGTGCGATCTGCGTCATCGCCCAGGTTCATTTGGTCAACATCGGTGGTGATCAGGTGGTTCGGCTCGCGTAGCAGATCGAACCAGAATGCGGCGATCTGCGTGAGTATGCGACCCTTGTCGGGGATGCCGGTGGGCAAGACCCAATCGAACGCGCTGATCCGGTCGGTGCTGACCAGCAGGAGTTGTTCGCCGAGGTCGTAGATGTCGCGCACCTTGCCTCGTCGGACCGGCAGTCCGGCCAGTGAAGTCTCGAGCACAACGGCGGTGGTCATGGTGACGGCTCCTTGTTTAGAGGGCAGAGGGCAAAGCGCAGAGGACAGTGGAGATCGCCTTTGCTCCAAACACTCGGCAACTGCGGCCCCCGGGGTCCGCATCATACTCTTTGCGGTGAATATAGCTCGCTTCCGGATACTTGCCTAGCGGGGGCGATTCACTAAGGCTCATAGTGGCCAACCATCCCAACTTGCGTGCTTCGCCGACTTGTTGTAAACTACAAACAAGGGCAAAAATGTGCCGCCGGGGAGACTGGGCAATTGAGGTCCGCCGGTGCAGGTTTCCTGCCTGCCGCCGAGGGTATCGACTTCATGGGCCTGATGCGATTTGTTGTTCCGCCGCCGCAGTGCATCACGCCGGAGGCAGTCGAGCAGGCCTATCTTTCGGGCATGGACCGGGTGCCTTGGCC
>JAUWWA010000101.1 GCA_030617125.1 Pirellulales bacterium
CGCCAAGCGGCTCAAACCAATCACGGCCATTATTGCCGGTAGTAGCCGGCCGGCGAACAGCCGCTGGGCAGTCGCACCGCAATGACATCTGAGTGCCGAGTTCATCCCGCCCGCGTTCGCTCCACCAACCGATCGAGTAGCTCCCGCGCCGCACCGTTGTCGATGGTTTCGGCCGCCTCTCGGGCACACTCGATCAACGATGGATTTCGGCCGGCGGTCCATAACGCCGCCGCTGCGTTGGCTACGACGATGTCGCGAGGCGCGCCCGGCCGGCCGTCGAAAATCTTGCGGATTAGCTCAGCGCTTTGCTCGGGCCCCTCGACCAGCATCGCCTCGAGGGCGGCTGGTTGAAGCCGGAAGTCAGAAGGCGTCCACGTGAACTCACGGAGTTCCCCTTCGGCCGCCTCGGTCACCTCGGTCGGCCCGCCGAGCGAGACCTCGTCGAGTCCGTCGCTGCCATGCACGACCAAGGTTCGCCGGGTGCCCAACGTGGCGAGTGCCTCGGCCAGAAGCGGCCGCAGTTCGCTCCGCCCCACGCCGAGCAGTTGAAGCCGTGCCCCGGCCGGATTGCACAATGGGCCGAGAATGTTGAAGATCGTCGGATGCGAGAGCTTCTGGCGGACCGGCGCAACGTGTTTCATCGCCTTGTGGTGCAACGGGGCAAAGCAGAAGCAGATTCCCAGTTCATCCAGGCAGGCTTCGACCACCGGCAGATCGGCCTGGATGTTCACGCCCAATGCAGCCAGCACGTCGGACGCCCCGCTGCGGCTGGTCACCGCCCGGTTGCCGTGCTTGGCCACCGGTACGCCGGCGGCGGCGGTAACCAGTGCGGCGGTCGTGCTGATGTTGAATGTGCCGGAGCGGTCCCCGCCGGTGCCGACCACGTCGATCAGCTCGGTGCGCGTGCTGCGAATGGGCGTCATTTGCCGGCGCATGGCGGTCGCGGCCCCGGCCACTTCGGCCACCGTCTCGCCCTTCTCGTGCAACCCCTTCAGGAGCCGGGCGATTTCGTCCTCATCGCATCGGCCCTCCATGATCAGCCCCAGCGTCTCCGACATCTGCTCCATCGACAGATCCTGGCCCGCCTCGACGAGTTTCAACGCATCTTCGATCATCGCATTAAGAAAACGGGCAGAATAGGTTACGAGCAAGCTGTTTGCCAAAGCGCGAAATGTAAGAATTAGAGCAAATCATGTATAGCTCAAAACCTCATTGCCTAATCTACCTAAAACAGTTCTGACCCCCGTCTTACCCCCGGCGCAAGCCAAATCATCGGCGATTGATCGCGCTGGATGAAGCATGACCTGATTGTACCGGAACTCACATTGTCGTGCCAGACGCGCACCGCCTACCTAAATTGCCCAAAACAGTTCCGCCACCTTTTTTGAGCTTGCCAACACGTTGCCCGTGCCATACAATCGTCAAATTGGCGTAACGTCTTTGGGCCCTTCAAGATACGAGGAGCTTGCGAGGCACCAATGGCCAGGAAGGTAATCCTCGACGTCGACCCGGGCATCGACGATGCGATGGCCATGTGCATCGCCTTGCTCGACCCGGCCTTGGAAGTGCTGGCGGTGACGGCCGTGGGGGGAAACTGCTCGCCCGAGCAGGCCACGCGAAACGTCCAGACGATTCTCGAGCAGATCGATCCGCCGTATTGGCCGCGGCTCGGCGCCGCCTCGGCGCCCGACGACGGTCTGCCGGTCGACGGTCGCCACCTATACGGAAACGACGGGTTGGGCGAAACCAACTTCCTCGTGGCCGAACGCCAGCATCTGCACCCTTCGGAGAAGGTCATCTGCGATCAGGTCCGCGACGCCTCGGAGGGCTCCGTTACGATCGTCGCCCTGGGGCCGCTGACGAACATCGCCCGGGCGATGATCCTCGATCCCGAACTCCCTTCGCTGGTCGGTGAGATTGTGATGATGGGTGGGGCGGTTTCCGGGCCGGGCAACATCACCCCAACCGCCGAGTTCAACATCTATTGCGACCCGGCCTCCGCGCGGGCCGTTTTCCACTCCCGATCGACCAAAACGCTCGTCCCGCTGGACGTGACCAACCGGATTGTGCTGAGCTACGACCTGTTCAACCAGTTGCCCGACGAATCGACCAAGGTCGGCCGGTTCCTGCGCGAGGTCCTGCCGCCGGCCTTCCGCGGCTACCGTCGGCAATTTGGGCTGGAGGGGATCCACGTGCACGACACGATCACGCTGATGGCGGCCGCCCACGGCGAACTGTTCACCACTGAGGAGATGGCCGGCGACGTGGAAACCAGCGGTGATCTGACCACCGGGATGACCGTGTTCGACCGCCGCCGCGTCCCCGCATGGCGACACAACATGGACGTAGCCGTCGACATGCGCGCCGACGAAGTGATCGACGCAATCATCAGCGGCATTCGCACTGCCGGGGCCAAGGCCGGCTGACGAAGCAAAAAAGAGCGGCGTCCCCTTTTCTCACTCTGGGAATCGGGCCACGATTTGCTGCGTGCTGGCGAAGTCGATTTGGCCGGCGTCCCGGTCCGCCAACCCCGCACGCTTGAACACAATATGGTGGACCCGGGCCGGGACGTCTTCGATCGTGCAGGGAGTTCGGTACGCGTTTCCGTCGCCGTCCACTTGAAGCGTATCGTCCAGCCAGATCGTGGCCTCGAAGGGATGAGTTACAAAGTTGACGTGCACGTGTGGTTGGCGACCCGCCCACAACACGGCCGCCGCCAGACACAGTGCCACGCCCAGCGCGGCGGTCCCCGCAACGATTCGACGTCGCAACCTTGCCCGGCGAGTTGTCCTTCCCGGCCGGCATCCCTCCAGTTCGCCGGCCATCCGCCGGGCGTCCTGGAATCGTTGTTGCGGGTCGGGTTGGCAGGCGCGAAGCGCGAGTCGCGCAAGGTTGATCAGGATCGGCGTGCCGGCGATTTCTCTGGCCCTCTCGCCCAGGCGGGGAAAACTCTCGGCCGGCAATCCGCTGATCATCTCGTAGATGACCAAGCCTGCCGCGTAAACGTCGGCCCGCGCGTCCATGCGCCCGTCGGGCGGCATGTACTTCTGAGTTCCCACGCGGGATACCTGGGGGCCGGCTTCGGTCAACAGGCCGAAATCGGCCAGCTTCAGTTGACCGTCAACGAACAGGCAATTGGCCGGCTTCACGTCCCGATGGACCATCCCCGCCGCGTGAAGATAGGCCAGCCCGGTGAGCAATTGCCCCGAGCAACGCAGACACTCCTGCGCCGGCAGCGGACCGCTTTCCAGCCGACTCCGCAACGTGGCCGGCCAATAGTCCGTTTCGGCCGACGTCTCGGCGCCCGAAAGATCGTCCGCCAGGTCCATCACGTAGAATAGATGGTTGGCCGTCTTGCCCACGTGGTGGATGCCGAGCAGATTCGGGTGCTGGCGGCGGAGGTTCGCCTCCAACCGGGTCAGCGAGGTGATCTCGCGCCCGGCCGGATCGGTGGCGCCTCTGCCTCGCAAGGGAATCACCTTCACCGCGCGAAGGACGCCGGTGGTCCGATTCGCGGCCAGCCACACCCGGCCGAAACCGCCTTCGCCGATCGGACGAATCAGATCGAAGTCGGGCACCTTGGGCGAAGAATCCTCGCGGGGATCGCTCACGGGTTGAACTCCTATCTCGATCGCATCGTGTTCTCGATTCGAGTGCTCAACACTCGCTCAACGCTCGCACGGGGACGCAACCGCAGCGCCCGCTTGAGCCGTTGGTCGAGCCGGCCGTCCTCGCGGTACGTCTCGCCGAGTTCCTCCAGCCGTTTCAACACCCTGCGCCGAGCCTTGTATATCGCGTTGCGACTTAAGCCGGTGATTCGCGACACCTCGGCCGTGGAAAGCTCCGCCAGTGCGGACAGTTCGAACGCCAGGTAGGTCGCCGGATTTATCTCCCGCCGGACGATGTCCAAGAGGACCAACAAGAGGCCGCTTTCGAAAGCCCCTTCCCAGGCGGCATCGGGCTGGGCCCCTTCGGCCTCCGGCTCCACCGGCGCGACGTCCGAATCGCCGCCTCGGGCGCGAACCCGACCGGACGGCCGGCGGCGCTGCTCGGCCACCTTGTTTCGCACCACCGTGCCCAGCCAATCGCGGAAGCGGCCGCGTGCCGGGTCGTATTGGTAGATGTCCCGCTGCCGGAAGATCGTCAGCATCACCTCCTGCACGATCTCCTCGGCCGTGTGTTCGCTACAGCCGCGATGCCGCGCGGAGGCGTAGATCAGCGGCCAGTATCGCTCGAAGAACTCGTCCCAGGCCAGCGGGTCCGCCCCGTCGCGCAACCGTCGCAGTAGTGTCGCCCGCGTGTTGCTGCTCATGGTGACATTCTACTGGAATCGCGACGAGCTTTCAAGAATGCATGGCCGATTTCGCTTGCTCGGCGCATATAGATAATAGCGGTGGACGAGCCGCCGCCCGACGAGTACGGTAGAATGGCAATCGAAACCCTGTCTAAGGGCGGGGAATTCCTGCGCCCGAAAGGAGCCCATTACGATGAAAACGACAACCCGGCTGGCGGCCCTGGTCGTATTGCTCGGTCTTGGCCGGCCTGCGGTTTGCGAACCCGCGGACCCCACGGTCAAGACGGCCGAGAAGCCGGATACCCTGTTGTACGTCCGGACGACCCCGCCGGGGGCAAAGGTCCTTTTGGACGGCAAGGAGCTGGGCACGACCGACGGCCTTTTCAAGGTGGAACCCGGCGTGCGGAGAATCGTCGTCGAGCTGGAAGACCACGATCCGAAAGGCAAGGAGGTCACCATCCATGCCTCCCGGATTACGCGACTTGTGTTGAAACTCAAGAAGCGGCCCGAGGCCGTCAAGGCGCCACCGGAGAAGGCAACATGGGGACCGGTGATCGAGCGAGTGATTACAGGCGACGTGAGGAAAGCCTCCTCCTATTTGGACCTGGACACGGGCGATTACGTCAATCTGCAACGAAACGGGCTTACAGTGCCGCTGGAGCGGCTCCGGCAGAAGGGAGTCGATCTGTATATGAGTGGTTTGGAGAGCCACGCCAACTCGCGCACGGCGACCGACATGGTTGTAGCGGAACTCTCGGCTGCGGGCTGGAACGAATCGGCAAAGTGGACAATGGCGGTGGCCAGAGCCCGCATCGCCGGCAATCTGAAAGGACGCCTTCCTTCACCCGGCCGCGTGATCAGCGTTCCCGGTACATACATCTTCCGCACGCGGGAGGGAAACACGGGTGTGTTGCAGCTCCTTGGCCGCTCAAAGGACAACGCGGGCATCAAGATTCGCTACAGGTTGGTGAAGAAAGACAACGCCGAGCCAGCCGCATCCCTCCCCTGGACCTGCTCGATGCATCCCCAGGTCGCCTTGCCCAAGCCGGGCAAGTGCCCTCTGTGCGCCACGGATTTGATTTCCAATCAACGCCAGCCAGCCGGCAGGCGTGACGGCTTCGGCGTCCTTCCTGGCACCGTAGTAGCCCATCCGGCCGCGAAGAAAGTGTTCTTGCCGGACGCCGATACTCCAGGAGCGGAAACCATCCTCGACCTGGCCAGCGGCAAGACCTTAACAGCGCCTAAGGGTAAGGCAGAAGCCATACTCCGCCAGTTGAAGCAGTGGGGCATGGGTGACTTGGCCTTTGATCGAGCGCTTGTGTGCCTCCGCGGGGCCAAGGCGAGGTGGTGGAACGGCGCTGGCTTCGTTGCCCTGCCGTCAATAAGTTTGATGGAGGACACCAGAGGCTACAAGCTTCCGTCTGTTCCGTGCCGATTGCTGATCACCACGGCGGAGAAGAAACACTTCGATGTGACGATCCTCTCAGTCACCGACGACGGCGGCATCAACCTCGAATACCACCGCGCAGCCGACCCGGCGTTGGTGCCGGAGGAGGGCGGCCGCCATGACGGTGGTTGGGGTGCAGCGACCCGTCCGGCGGCAAAGTCGATCGCTTCACCTCAGCCGAAGCTCACGCCGCGAAAGTTGTTCTCCGCCAGTCATGGTGCCGACGTGGGCATCCTGGCGGTGGCGTTCTCTCCGGACGGCCAGACGATAGCAGCCGTCGACGAACAGGGCAAAGTGATTCTCTGCGATGCCAAATCGGGCCGACAGTCGATGGTCTTCCATCTGCTTAAGCCGGAAGAGAAGAAGCGGCTCTTGTACGAGGATCGGCAGGGACGCATCCACACGGCCGCGATTGCCTTTTCGCCCGACGGCTACACCCTGGCCGTGGGTGCCGACCCGGTGGTCAGGTTGTACGATGCCCAGACCGCCCGCCCGCAACGGGTGCTCCAAGACAAGCAGTTGATCGAGGAACTCAAGGGCCTCGGGCGACCCCCGGCAACCGTTTCCAGGGAAATCGAGTTGCTCGGAAGCGTCCCTCATGCCCATGGGAGAGTCTTCTGCGTCGCGTTCTCCCCGGACGGAACGTTGCTGGCCACCAGCGGCTTGCATCTGATCAGGGCCGACGGCTCGTCGGTCATCAATGCCGAAGTCGCCACGCACGGAAAGTTGAAACTCTGGGACGCCAAGACGGGTGAGTTGAAGCGGGACTTGGGGGAGCATTATTCGGTCGTGCGCTCGGTGGCCTTCTCGGGTGACGGAAAGACCCTGGCCAGTGCCGGCAGCCATCCACCCAGTTGGACATCGAGTGTTCGGC
>JAUWWA010000236.1 GCA_030617125.1 Pirellulales bacterium
CGACCCCGCCCCGCCGGGGCCTCCGGATCCTGATCCCCCCCCGGGCATCACCGTGATGTACAATGGAGTGACGATAACGTCGAGTTGGCTGCTGGACACCGGTGCTAGCTTGTCGATGTTGTCGGAAGTACAGGCCGGTATTCATGGAGTCCGATACCGCGCCGGCCACGAGGCGGGTTCGCTGGATCCGCTGTTGGAGTTTACGAGCGACGGCACCCTGGTATCGGACCAGTTCCAATCGCTGCTCGGCGGAATTGGTGGAACCGTCACCGTGGCGGGGTTCTTTCTGGACAAATTGAGCCTCCCCACGGTCGAAGGTGATCCGATCGATTACCTCTTCGCTCCAGTGTCGGTTCTGGACATCATCCTGCTCGATCCGCTCACCCAGGAAACGTTAACCCTGGACGGTGTGTTTGGCATGAACTACCTCGTGGCCAGCATCAAGCTCGAGGGTGATTTTGACATTCGCGCGGGCGCGTATGATTTCGTCAGCTTCGATGAACCGAGCGGTGTCTTGTCGCTTGTGTTCAACCCCGCGCTCATTCCCGAGCCCTCCTCGGGTCTGCTGCTGCTAATCGGTGCCCTGGCCGCGCTCGGCTGGTTCCGTCTGCGTCGGCAGCGAAGGAAGTGACGGCCCGAAGAACGCCGAGAAGCCTTGTTGATTGCTCGCGGGTGGAGACTTCTCACAACTTCGCCGGGCGGCCGAACTTCTCCCGCATCTCCCGCACAAATTCGGACTCTGCGGCAGCGGCTTTGACGAACTCGGCGAAGGACGCGAACTCATGTTGTCGCGCCTCGTATGCGGCCATGATCTCCGCCTGAATGCGGTTCTTCATTTCTACACAATCGAATGTTTTAGTCATGGCCGATCTCCCTGCAAATCATGTTACCAACCCCGCTCGAGAGCGTCAATCCGACCTTACCTGGGCGCAGAAAGAAAGTGGGTGCGCCCCGAAGGTCCACACATGTTGGCGCGATCAATGCAAAACGCCTTTCTGAATCTCAATACGTCACCCCGGCGCGCAGCATGATGGTGTCTGTCGGGGTGATGTCCGCCGCGGCGCTGTCGAACTGAAGTTCCCGGCCGAAGACGTACGCCAGCTCCAGCCGAGTGTTGGGACCGTGGACCGCCTTGCGCTCGATGCCCAGCACGAGCCGCCAGTCGCGGTAGTTGAGCACGTCGCTGCCGCCGCCGGTGCGCCGAATCGCCCACGTGCCGCCGCCGAACTCGCCGGCGAAGTAGGCCCAGTCCTCAACGTCGCCGTCGCAGGCGAGCCGGGCGGCGATCCGCGGCCGCGGAACAATCAACTCGAACTTCAACTCGTCGTAAGGCGTCCAGATTAAACCGCCGGCGGGCAGAACGCCGATGTCCTCGCGGTCGAGATACGCCGCGCCGAGCAAGAGCTTCAAGTTCGGCCCGCACGTCCACACCACCACGGCGTGGCCGGCGACGCGAATGGCGTCGTCGGCGCCTTCGTCGAAGTCGCCAAACACGCCCGGCGTCACCGCCAGGTCGACCGCGAAGCGCGGCGTGAACTCGTGCATCCAGCGAAACTGTGCGTAGGCGTCGTACACTTGCGGCGGCAGATCGGCCCCAATCGGACCCTCAAGGTAGTGCACCGCGAAGCCCGGCGTAACCAGAAGCGGCGAACGGCGCGTCGGACAGGCGAATCCCAGCACGGCGCGCAGGTCGAGGTCGCTCATGCCGAAGCCGTGGTTCACCCCCGGCGCGAGCCACGTGCCGCTGAAGATCAGCTTCTGAAACACACCCGGGCGACTGCCCGGCGGTCCGTCCGGCTCGACGGTCGCCGCGTCGGCCGTGCCGGGCGCCTGCAACAACTCGGACGATGAATCCGGATGCGAAACGAGCCGGCCGGGATAGACGTTCTCATTTTCCGCTTCGCCCAACACGGCCGGCAAGCGGATTACCTGCGCCGAGGCCCGCGGGGGAAACAACGCAAACACTATCGCCGGGACAACGAGAAGAGAGAGGAATAGATTCCTCTTTCCCCTTTTCGCTCTTTCCCCTTTTTCCCATCTATGCATTTCGCGCATTTCGCTCGAGTCTCAGTAGCCCAATCCGCCGCGCAGAAACACGGTGGTGTTGGGATGGACGACCTCGGGCAGTTTGCTCCGGTAGCGGATTTCCCGCTCGAAGGCCACGCCGACCTCGAATAACCCATTGAGCCCGCCCTGGTTCATGAACTCCAGCCCGACGCCGCAACGCAGGTCGTTGTAGTCGACGGAGTCCAACGTGTCGTTAACTGCGGGCACGGGGTTGACGCGTTTGACGGTCCACGCGCCGCCGCCGTACTCGCCGCGGGCGTAGAGCCACCACTCGGTATTGCCGTAGTTGGCCAACCGCCGGCCGATCTTCGGATCGGGGAAGAGGATATTGAAGTACGTGTCGGGGTTAGGCGTCCAAACCAGTCCGCCCGCCGGAAGCAGCTTGATCCGGTTGCGGTCCAAATACCACATGCCGGCCTTTATTTTGATGCTCGGCGAGAACGACAGCACCGCCAGCCCCTTGCCCATGTAGCGGAGGCTCTCTTCGGTCACCCGCTTGAAATCGGAGTACACGCCGACGCGAAACGACAATTCGCCGCCGAACCACGGCGTGACCTGCGGATTCCAAGCCCCGTCGAGATAGGCGTCGAACACGAACGGCGGCAGGTCGGGTGGATCCGGCGGAGGAACCAGCGGGAGCGAAACCGGGCCGTTCCAATAGTGTATTGCGAAACCCGGCGTCACCAGAAGCGGCGTCTCCGTGTTGTACAAAAACGGAATCGCAAACGTCACGCTCAGTTCCGCGTCGTTGATGCCGAACTCTTTCAGGCCGTCGCCGGGCATCCAGACGTAGTCGAGCCGGACCTCGTCGATCAGCCGCCGCATCCTGGTAAATGTGCCGCCAGGCGGGGGCGAGCCGCCGGGAGCGCCAAACTGAAAATAAGGGTCCTGCGGCAACAGCGGAGCCGGCCTCGCCCCAGGCGTCGCGTACGGGTCCCACTGGGCAAGCGGCGGCTGGATCGTTCCGTTGAACGTGGCCGTAGGGCCCGGGCCGACCACCATCGGATCCGGCACAACGCCCGCCGCCGGCGGCGCCGGCGATGGAAACTGAACCCGCTGGCCCGATGCAGGCACGCAAAGCAACACACAGAACGCGACCAGAAGACCGCACAGAAAGCCGGCGATTCTCACGACAGATTCCCCCTCGAAAAGGGAATAGCGGAAGGGAAATAGGAAGAGAAGCGATTTTGGAGGTCGCGCTGAATACCAATTTGGCCCGGACGGGTCAAGAGCGATTTGCCGCAGATAATACCCGCCACGCAGGCGCGCGGCGAAATACCGCCCGAGTTCCCGAAAGACTGTGTTCTGTTTTTGGGCTCCTGGTGCCTGCATCGCTGGCACACAGGCTGCAAGTCGCTGTAGTCGAATGATTTACGTCATCTGGTGCGAGGGTTTCGGCGGCATGGCGTCGAAAATGTGACCAGATACGTGCAGAAATATGAAAGAAAGTGGTTGACTTGCTTCAAGCAATGGAGGATAATTGCAGTGTAGGCAACATAATAGTCCCAAATACACCGGTTTCTGGAGTAACCGTCATGCTGGCCGAAGAACGTCGCCGTCGCCTGCTGGAACTGGTGCGCCTGCGGCGTTTCGCCTCACTGCCGGAGCTGACCGGCGAACTGGCGGTCTCAGAGTCGACCGTCCGCCGCGACTTGGAGTCGCTCGAAAGGCAGGGTGCATTGCGTCGGATCCACGGGGGTGTGCTCTATGCAGGCGATTCGCCCAAGCTACCCCACTTCGACGCCAGGCAGCCGGCCGCCTGGCCGCAGAAGAAGGCGATCGCCCGGGTGGCGGCTGGGCTGGTCGAAGACGGCGAAACACTCCTTCTGGACGGTGGCAGCACCACCTACGAGGTGGCAAGGCTGCTCGTTGGACGGCCGCTGCACGTCGTCACTACCTCGCTGCCGGCGGCCAATTTGTTCGCTGCCGATAGCCAAAGCGACCTAGTATTGATAGGCGGAAACATCTGCCCTCGCACCGGGGTCGCCCAGGGACCCTACGCCGACAAAATGCTCGCCATGGTCCGCGTGCGGAAGGCCATTCTCAGCATCGCCGGCGTCAACGAGGACGGATTTTTTAACAATAACTTGCTGCTGGTCGAGACCGAGCGGGCGATGATGGAGGCCGCCGACGAGGTGATCGTCGTGGCTGACAGCTCGAAGTTCGGCAAGCAGAGCCTCGGTCACGTCTGCCCGCTGGGCAACGTCGACCGGCTTATCGTCGACGACGGCATCGGCGACCACTGGCGCGAGAGGATCGCCACCGCCGGCGTTGAGTTGCTCATCGCCGCGGTGGATGATAACGAATAACCACAACGGCGAAGCCGCAGACCAAAGGAGGGTTCAGGATTCAGGGTTCAGCGTTCTGCTCCAGTCCGCTGCCCTTCC
>JAUWWA010000442.1 GCA_030617125.1 Pirellulales bacterium
GAAGCATTTGCCGGCCTGTCCGTGGCGATGACCACGCCGTTTCGCGACGGCCAACTCGACGTCGAAACGCTGCAAGCCCAGGTCGAGTTCCAGATCGAGGCGGGAACCACCTGCCTCTGCCCCGTGGGCACCACGGGCGAATCGCCGACGCTCTCACACCCGGAGCACGAGCGGGTGATCGCCGCCGTGGTCGAGGCCGCCGCCGGGCGGATCAAGGTCATGGCTGGAACCGGCAGCAACAGCACCGACGAGGCGCTGCACCTGACACGTTGGGCCGCCGAGACCGGCGCCGACGCCGCGCTGGTTGTTGCCCCATATTACAACAAGCCGACCCAGGAAGGCTTTTATCAACATTACAAAGCGCTGGCCGAGGCGGTCGACGTGCCGATCTGCGTGTACAACATCCCGGGCCGGACCGGCAAGAACATCGAGCCGGAAACCATCGCCCGAATGGCCGAACTGCCAAACATCACCATGGTCAAGGAGGCCACCGGCTCGATGGATCAGGCCTCGCAGATCCTCGCGACCACCGACCTGACCGTGCTCAGCGGCGACGACAGCCTGACGTTGCCGCTGATGTCGATGGGCGCTCGCGGGGTGGTCTCCGTGGTGGGAAACATTGTACCGAGGGACATGATTGCGCTGATCGAGGCGTTCGAGTCGGGCGACGTCGCCCGTGCCCGGCGATGGCACCTCAAGCTCGTCCCGCTCTGCCGCGACATGCTTGGCCTGGCCACCAACCCGATCCCCATCAAGGCCGCCATGCGGATGCTCGGCCGCGACACCGGCGAGTTGCGGATGCCCATGACGCCGCTTTCGGCCGAGCAAGAAGCAAAGCTGCGCAATACGCTGAGCGAATATGGGTTGCTGTAGGACCGTTTAGCGGGGCAGCAACGCTGCCGGTTCAAATCCGACTATCATGGGCCGCGTTGCGGCCCCGCTAAACACAACACTTCAGCCATGCCGAATGTCTTCCTGCTTTGCGAATACGCGACGAAAAGCGGCGGTGAGCGTTCGATGCTGGCCACGCTCGAGGTGGTTCGCTCCGCGGGCTTCACGCCGACGGTGATCGCCCCGCCGGAAGGGCCGCTGGCCGAAGCTCTAAACGTCCGCGACATCGAGGTCATCCCGCTGGCTGCGCATGACGCTTCGGGCAGACGGCTGCCGCAGGGCCAACGGCGCGAAGAACTCGCCCGGCTGTTGCGCCGGCGACGCCCCGATTTGCTGCACGCCAACAGCCTCGCGATGGGCCGACTCTCCGGCCCCGCGGCCGCGGAGCTTGGGCTGCCAAGCATCACCCACCTGCGCGACATCATCAACTTGAGTCGACAGGCCGTGGACGACCTGAACCGGCACACGCGGTTGCTGGCCGTTTCGCGTGCCACACGGGAGTTTCACATCGCCGGCGGTCTGGCAGCCGAGAAAACGCACGTGCTTTACAACGGCGTGGATCTCGAGGAGTTTCGGCCGCGGCCGGCGTCGGGGTATCTTCACCGCGAGTTGCGTCTTCCGCCCGGCACGCCGCTTGTCGGCACGATCGGCCAGATCTGTTTGCGCAAGGCTCAAGACGTGCTCGCCCGCGCAGCCGCCGTCATCGCGGGCAATCGCACCGGCAACGTTGCCGGCAAGGCGCCCGACGCGCACTACCTGTTCGTCGGCGAGCGGTTCTCGCGGAAGGAGGAGTCGCGTCGGTTCGAGGCCGAACTACGCGCCGCGGCGGTCGGGCCGCTGCGGCTGCGGTTCCATGTCCTCGGCTACCGCGACGACGTGCCGGCGGTGCTCAACGAGTTGACGCTGTTGGCCCATCCGTCGCGGCAAGAGCCGTTGGGTCGGGTGTTGCTCGAAGCGGCGGCCTCGGGCGTGGCGGTCGTGACGACGGATGTCGGCGGCACCGGCGAGATATTTCCCACGGCGTCGCGCTGTGCCCGACTTGTCCCGCCCGACGATCCCCAGGCCCTGGCCGCTGCCGTCGATGAGCTTCTCGGCGACGAACCGCTCCGCCGCCGCTTGGGCGCCGCCGCCCGCCGCCGCGCGGAGGCTGCGTTCGACATCCGCCGCACCGCCGACGCCCTGATTGAGCACTACCGGGCGATCTTATGAAACCTTTTTGTCGTGGTCTCGGCAAACAAATCCAGGGCCGGTGGTCGCCCCGCCCAAAGCCGCTTACTTGGCGTTCCTAGGCTTTGTGAGGGGGACGTACGGGTTGAGCGTTCCGCGTCCATGAGGCGTAAGATATTGTGGCGCCATGAGTTGCGTCGAATTATGAACGCCGAGCGTCCGCCAGTGCGTTACGAGACGGAGCATCGCGGCGGGTGTCGCCAACGGGTTCGACGAATGCCTACCACCGAGGGGGATGAGCAGCGAACGGCCGAAAAAAGCCGGCTGGGGTAGTTGACTGCTATGGCTGTTTATAATAAGATAAGTATTGGTTGCAGATCAGGCGGTGCGGCCCCAAGGCCTCGGGGTTTGTCAGGTTAGCACGGATCGAAGCTTGTCTCACGGCCGCTTCCGGCCTCCGGCGGGAGGCTAACGCAACGGAGTTCGACGGTGGACGGGCTCATCGGAAATTCGTTGTGGGCGCGCAAGTTGCGCCGAGCCATTCGGCAAGTGGCTGGTTCCCAGGCAAACGTGCTGATCATCGGTTCTACCGGCACCGGCAAGGAGTTGATCGCGC
>JAUWWA010000197.1 GCA_030617125.1 Pirellulales bacterium
GGTAATGAAAGACGATGTAGGCGTCGTCGACGAAGCACGCCCGGATGTGCCAGGCGAAGTACCCGACATAGGCGGCCAGCGCGGCGAGGACACCCCAGGCGAAGCGTTTCGAGGCAGCGTTCGTATGGTTGTTCATAGCGTTGATATTGTCACGGACGAGTCCCGCGGCTATCGGTGCTTGCCTATTAGAATCTACGTTAGAATGGCGTTGGGCCGACGAGAACCATGCGGCTTGATGCAACCTATTGTGGTGCAAGGAGTTAGCAGTGTTGGGGCAAGGCCGACGGTCGTGGTTGTGTAAGCACCCGCGCGGCCAATAGTCGCGACTTTGCAGCTTGGGCGCGACCAACGGTCGCGGCTTTGTGGGAGATCGCGACCAACGGTCGCGGCTTCATGAGTTCACCGCCCACCGCCTGCCGCCTGCCGCCTACCGCCTCATCTTTCGGGCCTTTTCGAGGATCGCCGGTCGGGCGGCTTCCATGATGTCGCGGACGTCCTCGTAGCGGATCGTCCGCTGCTGGAAGGTCCGCTTCTCAATGGCCCCAAGGAAGCGGCCCTCGAACTCCGACAGGTTGAAGCCGTAAATGTGGAAACTATCGGCCAGGTGGCAGTAGCGGCCGAGCTTCACGGGCATGCCGGAAAGCTCCTCGATTCGCCGGGCGATAGTCTGCTGCAATTGCACCAACGCGAAGACGTTCATGAACGCCGCCTTGTACGCGTCGTTGCTGCGGAAACGGACGTTCATGCTCAGCACCGGCTGCTCATCCTCGTGGATGATCCGGCACCAAATGCTTTGCAAGCAAGCTGGATCGTAGCAGGCCGTGTCTTCCCAGACCTTCCAGGTGATCGCCTGCGCTCGCCGCGTGTACGGAGTCTCGGCAAGCTGGCGGCAGAGGCGCTCGATCTGGTCGATCGGTTCCAACATGGGCACGTCGTAGCTGAACAACCGCTGGTGATAGGTGTATTCCCAGCGGGTATCGGTCTTGTCGTCGGGGTCGCGCACGCAGTGATCCTTGATCCCCTCGCAGACTTCCATGACGTACTCCTGAAGTTCCTCGAACCCGCAGGGGAAATCGCGATGGATCATCGGCTCGGCGGTCGGCTCGAGCACGGTCAACAGCATGGTAGCGTCCTTGCTAGGCGGATCGTCGGGCTTGTCGTACTGCGTCTTGACGTCGCAGCCCGACTCGTACAGCGTGACCATCGCGTTTTCCCAAGCCCGGGCAATGCAGTCACCCTCGGCGTGCAACACGGGAATTCCGCTCATCGGGATCCTCTTCGGTGAACTTACAGGTGGATTCCAACATGGAGCAATGTATTGTGGGCGGTCTTTCACAATTCCACAAGCGCCCCCGGGCGGGGCACTTGGCGCCGGCTTCCGTTGTCTGCACAATCGTGGAATGTGCTGCCCTGCCCTGCTCTACAATTTAGCCATGGCGGTCGCCGATCTGGCGGCGCTGACTCATGTATTGCAGCGGCCCGGGGCGGCGGCTTGGTGCCGGGCGCTCATCGGCGCCGGCGTGTTGGCCGTGCTGTTCGCATTGATGTTTGGGATCACTCCATTTCGCGTGTTCGGATTGGCGGCGTTCGGCCTGTTTCTTCATGGAACCTTGCTGCTGACGCTCTCCAGAGTGCCGCGAAGTTGGACGTCGGGCATGACGGAGCTGCCCCGTGGCGGCCGACTGCTGGTTTCCCGAGGAATCGGCATGGAACGCAGTGGCGCGCCACCACTGCGGTTCCTCTGCCGGCCCGAGCTTGTGGTGGTCGACCTGGTGCCGCGGAAAGAATAAAATGCCAGGGTAGCTCCGGGGCGCGGTCCGTGAGCATTCGAGATCAGAAGCCATGTTTCACAGAATCATGCCGATGCTGATCGTGTGCTTCACATGTCAGGGGATGCACATGAGCCTTGCGTCCGCCGCCGATCCGGAAAGCAAGCTGATGCTGCCGTCGAAGTTCCGCAAGCTTGTGCCGCTGCACACAAAGCTCGGCAAACCCGGACCCGGCGACTGGCTCGATCAGCATCACGAGCCGGGCCAGACGTTTCGCCAGTACGTCCGCGGTCGGCCGGTCAAGCCCGAGGGAAAGCGGCGTGTCATCTACGTGCAGCCGTTGGGTGAGTTCAGCCGCACGCAGCAGCGGATCATCGAGCGGACGGCCGAGTTCATGGGCGCCTACTTCGATTTGCCGGTGAAGGTGCGCGAGCGGTTGCCGCTGAAGATCATTCCCAAGAAGGCGCGGCGGACGCATCCCACTTGGGGCGATAAACAGATCCTGACGACTTACGTGCTCAATGAAGTGCTGCGTCCGCGCTTGCCGAAGGACGCCTGCGCGCTGATCGCCTTTACCACCTCCGACCTCTGGCCGGGTCGGGGATGGAACTTCGTTTTCGGGCAGGCGTTGCTGCGCGGGCGGGTGGGCGTCTGGTCGATCTATCGCAACGGCGATCCCGACGAAAGCGACGAGAGCTATCGGCTCTGCCTGCGCCGCACGCTGAAAACGGCCACGCACGAAACCGGTCACATGTTCTCGATGATGCACTGCACGCTCTACGAGTGCAATATGTGCGGCAGCAACCATCGGGCCGAATCGGACCGCCGCCCGCTGGCACTCTGTCCGCACTGCCTCGCCAAAATCCGCTATGCCACCGGCGCCAATCCGGAAAAACGCTTCGAGAAGCTCATCGCGCTGTGCAAAACCGACGGCTTGAAGCCGGAGCAGGCGTTCTACGAGAAATCACTGGCGGCGATGCGGGGAAAATAGGCCTCCCACCAAACTCAGCTCGTGACCGTGTTGGGTATAGTCGGCCTCGACCAGGCGGCATGCACCCGGCCAAATCCGTCGAGACGACCTGGCAACTCGGTCGCGACCTGGGCCTGCTGGTCGGTGTTTCTTCCGGCGCCAACGTCTAGGCGGCACGGCAATTGGCCAAGAAGATCGACGGCAACATCGCCACGGTGCTGCCCGACCGCGCCGAGCGGTACTTCAGCACGGCGTTGTTGTGAACCGGCCGGCAAAGACCCAGACGGTCTCTCGCAAAAGCATCGCGCCGAACGGGGTGTCGGCTTGCTCAAGCTGCCGCCACTCCGACTGGGTGTACACGAGCAGATCGGCCGGCACGGGAAGCGAGCCGAGATCCCAACCGACGGCACGGCGTTCGAACGGCTGATCGCTGTGCTCGACGACCGCCACCAAATCGAGGTCGCTGCCGACGCCCCAGTCGCCTCGGGCATAGGAGCCGAAATAGCCCAGCCGGCGGAGTTCCGGACGTTCACCGGCCACGTTGCTCGCCCACGCGCGCACCGCGGCATCGACCTGGGCGAGATCAGGCCATCTCAGCACGGATGAATTGCAGTATCTGACCGGCATAGTCGATCGCCTGGGTGCTCTGAATCGAACCGTAGTGCTCGAAGGGAGGCCCCTCCGGATGTCCGTTGGCATATCTGGTGGCGACGTAGAAATTGTCCAGTACCTTAGCTTTTTCGACCAGGTCTTCCGCAACCGTTAGGGGGAGTTCCTGCAACAGTCGCGACACCACGTGCCCCCAAGCCTCTTGCCCCAGCGAAAGGTGCAGCGCCTTGACGGCTTTCTCGGCAGACTGCTGGGCCGCGAAACAGGCCCATTCGTGGCAACTTTCTCGCTGCGCGGACCGCGCGTGCTCCAAGTCCCGCTTCGCTTGTGCAAACCAGTCTTCGGCACGATTCGCCATTGCCGGCTCCCGATGTCTTTTCGTGTAATATACCCGCTGGACCGTGGGCCCGCAAGCGATGTTGCCTTGCCCGGAACACTCTCGCCGCTAGAATGGATTTGTGGATCCGCTTATTTGAGGGCGTCCGGGGACTTCGCGCTCGTGGAAAACCGCGACCACTGATGGCGGTTGCGGGTGCAAAACCGGGACCAGTGGTCGCGGTTACGGTGCAAAGCCGCGACCAGTGGTCGCGATTTTACAGGGAGTGGAAAGGGACCGGCGTTGAACATCTACAAACCGTGCGACATTCGCGGTATTGCCGCCAAGGAGTTGACACCCGAGTTGTATTGTCGTTGGGGCCGCGCGCTGGGTGCGCGGATTGCGCCGAAGGCGAAGTTCGTCGTCGGGGGCGACATCCGCGCCTCGACGCCCGGGTTCCTCGCCGCGCTGACCGAGGGGCTCTGCACCGCCGGTGTCGACGTGGTCGAACTGGGACTGCTCCCGACGCCGATGATCTACTATGCGCGGCGCCGGCTCGCCGCTGCCGGGTGTGCGATCGTCACGGCGTCGCACAACCCGCCCGCGATGAACGGACTGAAATGGGCCATTGATGGGAAGCCGCCGACGCCGGACGAAGTCGATTCGCTACGGCAGGCGGCGGAAAGCCCGGCGGCCGCATCCCCCAAACGCCGCCTAACCAAGCCGCGAACGCTCGACGTTACCTTCGACTACGTTGCATGGCTGCAATTGGCCTGGGTCGACGCGATGTCGGCACACCTGCACGTCGTGCTAGACCCGATGCACGGTTGCTGGGCCAGTCGCGTGCGGCGGTACCTGCACGCGATCTTCCCGCAGTGCCTCTTCTCGACTGTCCACGACATCCCGGATGCAAGGTTCGCCGGCTCCGCTCCCGACTGCTCGCGGCCGAAGAACCTGGTGGAGCTTGCCGAAGCGGTCTATCGGGAGAGGGCAGACCTCGGGCTCGCCTTCGACGGTGACGGCGATCGCGTGGCGTTTGTCGACGACCAGGGCGTACCCTTGACCGCCGAGGAGGCCACTTGGGTGCTGCTGCAAAGCCTCGGGCCGAGGCTCGACGGTGAGCGATTCGTTTACGATTTGAAGTTCTCCGAACGTTTGCCCGAGAGCGCGAGCCAACTGGGCGCCGAACCACTGGCCGAGCGGAGCGGACATGCCTTCATCCGCACGCGGATGCAGCAGTCGGGTGCGCGGTTTGGGGCGGAA
>JAUWWA010000433.1 GCA_030617125.1 Pirellulales bacterium
CCGGCGTGGTCGGTGCCGGGCATCCAAAGCGTCTCGAACCCCTGCATCCGCTTCTGCCGGATGAGGATATCTTGCAGCGTGTTGTTCAGTGCGTGGCCCAGGTGCAGTGCCCCGGTGACGTTCGGCGGCGGGATAACGATGGTGTACGGTTTGCGATTCTCGTCGGGCTCGCTGTGGAAGTAGCCCCGCTCTTCCCAGAACTTGTACCAGCGGCCTTGTGCCGCGGCATGGTCGTATTGCTTGGGGAGATCGCCCAAGGATCGGTCAACTGACATCGTGCGTACTTTCTTCATCCTTGTACAACTTGTACTCAAAACTGTCGACCAGGGCGATCCAGCTTGCCTCGATGATGTTCTCGCTGACGCCCACGGTGCCCCAGACGTCGTTTTCGTCCTGGCTTTCGATGACAACGCGCACGCCGGCGGCCGTGGCGGCCTCGGAGTTGATTACCCGCACTTTATAGTCGACCAGGTGCAATTTTCGCAAGGCGGGAAAGCTGCCGTTGAGCGCCTTTCGCATGGCGGCGTCTAGGGCGTTAACCGGGCCGTCGCCCTCGGCCACCTCGTGATGGATCTTCTGGCCGATCCGGATTCTAACCGTCGCCTCGGTGATGAGTTCCCCGTCTGCGTTACTCTCCACGTCGACGTGATACTTCAGCCGCTCGAAGTGAGGCCGAAACGTGCCGGCGCACTTGCGCACGAGCAGATCGAACGAGCCATCGGCCGCCTCGAACTGATATCCCTGGTTTTCCATGGCGACGACCCGGGCGAGAATCTTGTTCATCAACTCCGAGTCCTGGGGGACGTCGAGCCGGCTGGTCAAGGCGACGATGTTCGCCCGGCCCGACAGCTCGCTGAGAAGCACGCGGCGTTCGTTGCCCACCCGCGCCGGCTCGATGTGCTCGTAACTGGCCGCGGTCCGCGAGACGGCGCTGACGTGCATTCCACCCTTGTGGGCGAAGGCGCTCTTACCCACGAACGGCTGGTGCGCGCGAAAGTTCATGTTGACCATCTCATAGACGTAGCGTGACAAATCGGTCAGATGCTTCGGGGCATCCGGCTGCAGCACGTCGTAGCCGGTCTTCTTCACGGCCAGGTTGGCGAGCACGGAGATCAGGTCGGCGTTGCCGCACCGCTCGCCGAACCCGTTGACGGTGCCTTGGACTTGGGCGGCCCCGGCGTCGACCGCCACCAGCGAGTTGGCCACCGCCAGGTCGCAGTCGTTGTGACAATGGACGCCCACCGGCGCCGGCAACTCTTCGACGGCAGCGGCGGTGGTCCGGGCGATTTCCTCCGGCATAGTGCCGCCGTTGGTATCGCACAGCACGACCAGCCGGGCGCCGGCCTCGGCGGCGGTCCGGGCGGCCTGCATCGCGTAATCCGTGTTGTGCCTAAAGCCGTCGAAGAAATGCTCTGCGTCGAAGATCACCTCGCGCCCGGCTTCAACGAGGTAGCGAACGCTCTCGCCGATCATCGCCAGGTTCTCGTCCAGCGTGGTTTGCAGCACCTCGACTACCTGGAAGGTCGACGCCTTGCCCACCAACGTGACGACCGGTGCGCCGCAGTCGAGCAAAGCCTTGAGCCCATGGTCGCGTTCGGCCGCGACGCCCTTGCGTCGGGTCATGCCGAATGCACAGACCTTGGCGTGACGCAACTCCATCTCGGCGATGCGTTGGAAGAACTGAAAGTCCTTCTCATTGCTCGCCGGGTAGCCGCCCTCGATGTAGTCGAACCCGAGACTGTCCAGCCGCTCGGCGAGCGACAGCTTGTCGTAGAGCGAGAAGTCGATCCCTTCGGCTTGGGCGCCGTCGCGAAGGGTTGTGTCGTAGATTTCAATGCGACGCATGGTTTTGCAGTAGGTAGTAGGTGGTATGTAGTTGTCAGTTGCCGGTTGTCAATGGTTAGTTTTCAATCTGCAATTCTCAGTCTTCAATTATCAATTTGCAGTTGCCCCATCATCAAAAAAGCCCCAAGGCCGCTCGGCCTCAGGGCTTGCTTGCTTCGGACTTGTGCCGGATCGAAGCCCTTACGGCCGCACCTCCTGAAAAATCATCGACACAATTACGCCGACGCGCAAGGCATCGACGAGCGGTTGTATCGGATTGATCGACTGGAGCGGCATTTTTCGACTCCATCTTCCCAATGGGGGACACTGACAACACAAGTTTACAGCGAAGCCGGGGCGACGTCAACCGGTTGTCCGCTCCCCCCGACGCAGGGGTTTCGGGGCGTCTGGCAGCCCCATGGGCCGCCAAATCCGAAAACCGAGATCAACGCCCTTCCTGGAAGTCTCTGATTGGATTGACTCCAAGTTCCTCGAATTTCGACCGGACAAACATCTGGGCTTTCTCGGCCAACTCGACAGCCTCTTGTGCCTCTTTAACCGGCGGAAGATAGAAATCTTCGGCGTATCTCAGTTCCACGGCGTAAGGCGCGAGAACTTCCACGCCGTCCAATTGCTCAAACAATGGCTCGGTGCGCTTGCAAACCTCCAACAACTCCGCCAAATTGTGGGTGCGTGGCGTGCCGATCTCCTGCCAGTGCAACCATGTCTTCAGAATCTTCTCCACAGCCTGCTGGCAATGAAAACAGATCACGTCGGTGGCCGGTTTCTGGCTGCGAATCAGGTCTGCCGCCGATCGCAGATCGTTTCCCGCCTTGAAAAACAGCCACCGACGTGATCTGTTTTCATTGCCAGCAGGCTGTGGAGAAGATTCTGAAGACATGGTTGCACTGGCAGG
>JAUWWA010000333.1 GCA_030617125.1 Pirellulales bacterium
CAACCAGGTCGTCAACAAGTTCTTCGAATGTACACGATACACCAAGGCGCAGGTGAACTACTGGAAGGATGCGGCCTGGCACGCGACCGCCGGCCATGCGCGCGACTGGCTCGCGACGCACTACACGAGCCTCGAACCGCACGAGGGCATGACCGCCTTCGTCGAGAAGCGCAAGGTGGATTTCGTGGGCATGCGGCGGCGGGCGGCGGACCCGAACGGGTCGAGCGAGTTCCTGTGGGGGCCGTACGCCAAGCAGTGTCCGAAGTGTGAGGCCAAGGGCATCCCGGCCTTCTTTGAATTCTGCGGCAAGTGTGGCGCCAAGCTGGCGGCTGGGTAATACTTAACGGAGAGAGGTTGTCAAAATGGTCGCTCTCGAAGGCAAAAAAGCCATTGTTACGGGCGGTAGTCTGGGTATCGGTGCGGCAATCGCGCGCGAGCTCGCCCGACAGGGTGCGAACGTCGCGATCAACTATCGTCGGCACGACACGGAAGCAAAACAGGTGGTCGCGGACATTGAGGCCTTAGGGCGCAAGGGCTTGGCGATCAAGGCCGACGTGGCCAGCTTCGCCGATGCCCAACGCATGGTCACCGAGGTGCGCGAGAAGTTCGGCGGACTGGACATCCTGGTCAACAACGCCGGCATCAATCGCGACAGCGTCATCTGGAAGATGACCGAGGAGCAGTGGGACCAGGTCATCGACATCAACCTGAAGGGCTATTTCAACTACTGTCGTGCCGCCGTCCCGGTGTTCAGAGAGCAGAAGTCGGGCAGAATCGTCAACGTCACCTCGATCAACGGCCTGCGTGGCAAGTTCGGGCAGACCAACTATTCCGCTTCAAAGGCCGGTATCATCGGCCTCACCAAAGCACTGGCCCGCGAGCTGGGACGCGCGAGCGTCAATGTCAATGCGGTTGCCCCCGGCCTGATCGAGACGGACATGATGAAAGACGCCCCTCAGAACGTGCTCGATGCCGCCCTGGCGGAAATCGTCTTGGGCCGACTGGGCAAGCCCGAGGAAGTCGCAACAGTTGTAGCGTTTCTGTGCAGCGAGGCGGCTCGCCACATCACCGGTGAAGTCATTAAGGTCGATGGCGGACAGTACATCTAGGAGGAAACCGTGGAACTCAGCGATATTGTAGCAATCAGCGCGGTGCGCACGCCGATGGGGCGCTTCGGCGGAACGCTCAGGGATGTCGCCGCGTATGACCTCGGTGCGGTGGCGATCCGGGCGGCGCTCGAGCGGGCCGGGATCGCCGGCGACGGCATCGACGACGTGATCTTCGGAAGTTGTCGCCAAGCGGGCAACGGACCCAACCCGGCCCGGACGGCCGCGGTCCGCGGCGGCATCCCCGTCACCGTTCCAGTCCAGACCATCAACATGGCCTGTCCGTCGGGGATGCGCTGCATTGCCATGGCGTCGCAGGCCATCCGGCTGGGCGACTACGGGATCGCCGTGGTCGGCGGAATGGACTCGATGAGCACGATCCCCTATCTGCTCAAGGATTGCCGCTGGGACGGCTTCAAGATGGGCGATCGCACACTGCTCGACGGTTGGGCCGACAGCATCGATCCGCTGTGCGGCGTGGGGATGGGAGCCACGGCGGAAAACCTGGTTGACAAGTACAAGATCCCGCGCGAAGAGCAGGACCAGTTCGCGGTCGAGAGTCATCAGAAGGCGGCGCGGGCCCAGTCTAGCGGCTGGTTCGATGAGCAGATCACTCCGGTTGAAGTGCCGGCCAAGGGCAAGCAGCCCGCCGTCCTCTTTGACAAGGACGAGACCATTCGTGCCGACACCTCGCTCGAGAAAATGGCCAAGCTCAAACCGGTGTTCAAGAAGGACGGCACGGTCACGGCCGCCAATGCATGCGGAATGTCGGACGGGGCCACGGCACTGGTCTTGACTTCGCGTGAGCACGCCAAAGCGCTGGGGGCAGCACCGCTGTTTTCACTGGTGGCCTATTCCAACGTGGCCGTCGAGCCGGCAACCATGGGCGAGGGGCCGAGCGTCTCTATCCCGGCGGCCTTGCAGCGGGCTGGGATGAAGCTCGACCAGATGGACTTGATCGAGGTGAACGAAGCGTTTGCCGTCCAGGTGCTGGCCAACGAACGGGTACTGAAATGGGATCGTAGCAAGCTCAACGTGCACGGCGGCGCCATCGCCCTGGGGCATCCGACCGGGATCAGCGGGGCGCGTATCGTGGTAACGCTCTACTACGCCTTGAAACGTACCGGCGGCGAGATCGGCATCGCCGGCATCTGCGGCGGCGGCGGCGTCAGCATGGCTATGATCATCCGGCGGGAGCAATAGCGGCCATGAGTAGCTACGAATTCCTGCAAGCGGACGTGGCGGAGGGCATCGCAACCGTCACGCTGAATCGGCCGCCGGTCAACGTCATGCACATTCCCATGATGGCGGAGCTCAACACCCTGTTGGAAACCACACTCGCTGATGCCAACCTCGCGGCAGTTGTCTTGCGGGCAAACGGCAAAGCCTTCAGCGCCGGCGTTGACGTGACCGATCACACGGCAGACAAAGTCGCCGACATGATCCGGGAGTTCCACGGTATCTTCAGGAAACTGGCCGCCACCGACGCCTTGACGATCGCTGTCGTCAACGGGGCGGCCCTGGGCGGCGGCGGCGAACTGGCCACCTTCTGCGACATCGTGCTCGCCTCCGACCGCGCCAAGTTCGGCCAACCGGAGGTTCAGGTTGGCGTGTTCCCGCCGATCGCGGCCTGCATTCTGCCGCTAAAGATCGGCATCAGCAAAGCACTTGAGCTCAACACCATCGGCATGACCGTCGATGCCCATGAGGCCCATCGCATCGGTTTGGTCAACCAGGTTTACCCCGCGGACGACTTCGACGACGGCGTCGCGGACTACCTGGAGGGTATACGCAAACTGTCGCGCCCGGTGGTGCGCATGGCCAAACGGGCGACCGCCATGGTCACCCGCGGCCAAGTCCTTACACATTTGGAACAAGTCGAGCGCTTGTACCTTGACGAGCTGATGAAGCTGTCCGATGCCCACGAAGGTATCGCGGCGTTCATGGAGAAGCGGCAACCCAGTTGGAAGCATGCGTGAAGCGTTAACGTGAGGCCCCTTGTAAGGATCGACCCATGAAGGCAGCGGTGTTCCACGGCGGCGATAAGGGATTGAAGATCGAGGACATCGCCGTTCCGAAGATTGCGAGCGACCAGATTCTAGTGAAGGTGGCCGCGTGCGGTGTGTGCCATACCGACCTGCACTACATCGAGCACGGCGTGCCGACATTCAAGAAGCCGCCGATCGTGTTGGGCCATGAGGCCTCGGGCATTGTCGAAGAGGTCGGCGCCGCGGTGACCAATGTCAAGAAGGGCCAACGCGTACTGATTCCGGCTGTCCTGACTTGCGGACACTGTTCCGCCTGTCGCCACGGACGTGAGAACATCTGTAGTAATATGCAGATGCTCGGTAACCACTTCGA
Source organism: Pirellulales bacterium (assembly GCA_030617125.1). Taxonomy (GTDB): domain Bacteria; phylum Planctomycetota; class Planctomycetia; order Pirellulales; family Thermoguttaceae; genus JAUWWA01. The sequence goes on from JAUWWA010000333.1 coordinate 3,468, forward strand.
CGGCGCGTATGCCGAGTATGTAGCCGTGCCGGCCAA
>JAUWWA010000145.1 GCA_030617125.1 Pirellulales bacterium
GAAGAAATCACCATCAAAACGAGAGGCCGCACGTTCGTCATCCGAAGCGAGACCCAAGGAGACGCCGGCAAGGCGATCCAGGCAGCCGGTGTCGCTTTGGGTTCCATCGTTCGCCTCGAAGACCCCGGCGACGAACTCCAGGACCACCCAACGAAAAAACAGCGTAGTGCCAAGGACAATATGCGATGACCTAACTGCCTTCTCTGCAAGGGGATACGATTTCGTGGTGTCGAAGATGAGCCTAACAGCCTAACCCCCTGCCCCACTCTTTGGTTGCGGCCGCAGGCCGCGTTAGGGGGGAAGCCGTGCTACGGCGCAAAGATTTCCGTCACCCGTACGCGGAAGCTCGGCAGGACATCGCCGCCGGTCAACTCATCCGAGGCGCCCAGCGTGATCGTTCGGTCTTGGTCGTCGTACACCGAGACCGTCTGGTTTGCCGGATCGATCAGCCACACGGCGCGGCAACCGGCATCGAGCCACTCGCGCACCTTGGCCAACACGTCGCCGGCACGGTCACCCGGCGAAAGCACTTCAACGGCCAGATCGGGCGCGCCTTGGAAAAAACCACGCGTCGGCGTCGTGGGAACACGCTCGGCGCGGACGAAGGCCACGTCCGGGGCACGAACCGTATCCGGGTCGTGAGCGATCTGGAAGCCGGTTTCAGCGCCCGCCACATCACCCAGGGCTTGCTGCTCTACGAAATACTCCAACCTCGCATTGATGCGACTGACAATCCGGCCATGCTGGTAGCCCGCAGGCGTCATCATAATCAATTCTCCCCGGAGCAGTTCACAGCGTCCGAGACCTGGCGCCTGGAGCAATTCGTCAGCCGTCGTAATTTGCTGTGTAATAGACATCGCAACTAATCTATGGTATGTGCCATATTGGCTCTTGTCAACAGAGACGTATTTGTGGTGAGGCGTTCAATGACCCCCGCTGCGAAGGGGTTGCGTGTGTCCTCCACGGCTTGTGCCAATCCGGAGTGAATCAATGCTCACTCGCCAACTCGCCATCGCCGACTACGACGGCGGGCGGATTCTGCCCGACCGGCTCACCAGGAAAGTGCACCGGCAATACCTCGACTACGCCGAGCGAATGCTGCACGTCTATCACACGGGGATCGGCCGGACGCGGCGGGAGCTGCACCGGGCGGTTTCGGCGATCTTCGCCGACGAGGAGGACTGCCCAACGCGCCGCATCGACGCATTCTGCAAACTGCTCGACGACGCCTCCACGTACGGGCGCGATCGGCGCGGCCGCGCCGCCGCCTTGCGACGCGAAGTCTTCCACATGGCCGCCGCCAAACACCCGCTGGTCCGCCGGGCCGACCGGCTCTTCGAGACCGAGGACACGCAGGTCAAGCTGGAGATCGCCACCCGGCTCGGCCGGCCGTGGAGCAAAATCGACCGGGAACTGTTCGCCGACGTGATCGAATTCCATCGGCTGGAGCAGTTCAAGAAGTATCGCGACGGTCGGGCGCTGCTCGCCCGCTACAACGTTGCCCAGGTGCAGGCGGCGTTGTTCGGCGCGGTATCGATGACGGTTTGGGCCGCCGGCGATTTCAAGACGATCTTGCGTTACGCGAAGCTGGCGGGGTTGATGCACACGATTACGCGCGGCGGCGCCGGACAATACTGTATGCGACTGGACGGTCCGGCGTCGGTGTTGCGCGAAACGCGGCGTTACGGCGCGGCGATGGCCCGATTCCTGCCCGCGCTTGTTGCCTGCCGCGGCTGGCGGATGCACGCGGTGATCCGCACGCGTCGGGGGTTCAGCGTCAGCCTCGATTTGTCGCCCGACGACCGCCTGAGCAGCCACCTGCCGCCGCCCGACGAGTTCGACTCCCGCGTGGAGGAATCGTTCGCCGAGAAGTGGGGTCCCGGGAAGCGAGACGGCTGGCGGCTGGTTCGCGAAGGCGAGATTCTGCACCACCGGCAGAAGGTCTTTGTGCCCGACTTCGTGTTCCGCCACGACGACGGCCGCAGCGTGCTGATGGAAATCGTCGGCTTCTGGACGCCCGAGTACCTTCGCGCCAAAGCGGAAACGTTGCGGACCTTCGAAAGCCATCGGATCCTTCTGGCCGTCGCCGAGAAGGCGAAAGACGCGATGGGCGAACTGCCGGCCGAGGCCGTCTCGTACAAGACCGCGTTGCGGATCAACGACGTACTTGAACGGCTGGCGAACTTGTAGTGACGGCACGCGTATTTGTTATTATGGAATCGCCCGGAGCATCTCTTCTTCGGACGAATATGCTTCGACGTGGACGCCGGCGTTGTTCAGGAAGTCCTCGATGTAGTGGAGGTATCCGCGCGAGTTGGGGTCGATCGAGCCCCACACGTCGATCGAGCCGAGGATGGTCCGCAACACACCGATCAGCTTGTCGCGTCCCGGATCAGGTTGGGTTTGGAACAGATGTCGCCACTTGCGGCGGACGTTCCAGATGATCATGTCCCGGTCGTCGCCGATGTCGGTATACGTATCATGCGCATCATCTTCACGGGTTTCCAAAGGGGCGAGCGAACCGCGTCGCATCTGGAGGATGAGCGTCTGCAAGGCGGATCGCACGGTCTGGTCGGTCATTTGCCGATCACTCATCATGAAAGATTCGTAGATGCCGATCTCTGTGTGGAAGTGTATCAGCACAAGCTCCTCGGTTCGATACTTGTTGCCCGTATAAGGTGATGGGAGCTGTTCGCGCTGACGATCGATTCCCCGCTCTCTCTTCTTCCTCTGCTTCTTCTGTTGTGTTTTGAAGCCCTCTCGTTTCTTCTGTCGAAGCCCGCAGTTCTTCTTGCCCATGGTCGCGACCTCCTTTCGGGGTAAAAGGGCGTTCGCGCGGGGCAATCCCGTGCTTCTTCCCGCCCTGGATCGAGCACGATCATAGCACAAACTGTCTAAAGCACGAAGACGAAAAGGCCGGTTACGCCTTTTCCCGGCCCTTCTCCATCACCACGCTGTTGCCCTTGGCGTTGTACCACACGCGCGACATGAACGCCTTGATCAGCATCACTCCCCGGCCGCTGGGGCATTCGAGGCGTTCGGGATCGGTTGGGTTGGGGATGGTCGAGGGATCGAAGCCATCGCCCTCGTCGGTGATCTCGATTCGGACCAACTCCGGGGCGAGGCGGCAATCGATATGTACACGCTTGTCGGCGTCGAGACGATTGCCGTGGAGAATGGCGTTGACCAATGCCTCCTCCATGGCGAGGCAGACGCCGTAGACGTCGTGCTGGGCCCAGTGCTCGGCGTTCATGCGTTCGAGCAACTCGTCGAGGACCTGCCGGCCCGCTCCGGGGTCGTTGGCGATCTTGCAATCGCACCGCCATATCCAGTGCTCTTCAGCCATGGGCATGGGCCATTACGGTTGGGCGGGAGTGAGCCGGCGTCGTGGGCCGCTAAAAGGCCGCCAGGGCGTCCGCTTCGTCATCCTTGATGTCGAACAGCCGGTTCAATTTCGTGATGGCGAAAACCTCGTAAATCTCCGGCCGGATGTTCGACAGCTTCAACGCGCCGCCGTGGACCTTCATCTTCTTGTCCAGGGTGATCAATTTCCCCAACGCCGCGCTGGAAAGGAAATCGACCGAGGAGAAGTTCAACAACAGCTTGTCGCGACGGTCCGCTTCGACCAGCCGGAACAACTCCTGGCCCAATTCCTGGATGTTCATGTCCTCGACGATCTTTTGGTCGCGAAACCGGACCACGGTCACGTCGCCGACCTCATTGAGGTCCAATCGTTGGTATCCGGCCATTTGCAAGCTCCTCCGAGGCGATGAACTTGAATAGTGAAGGCGTTGCCGATTGCCCTTCATGATAAGACCGTCGTTCGGGGCGTCAAGGGCCCGCCCTGGAGGATCTTCGGTAGGGGCTCGTCCGATACCTTGGCTGGGACGATTCCCGGGCTGTTCGCGGCAACCGCCATTCATGCGGTCCTTGATCACAACCCGTTCGTTGTAACCGCCTTCATGCGGTTCTTGGCCCGGCTAGTCGACAATCGCGTCGGGCCGACCTTCCGCCCGGCTCCGGACGACCGCGCGGCGGACCAGAAGAAACTTCGCGCCGCGAAACTCGGTGATCGTGCCGGTCACGCTCCAACGGAGGCGCTCGGCGTCTTGGGCGATGACCCGGGCGATTCGATCGAGGTTCAAGTTCTCCAGCACGACGAACCGCTGCTTGCCGTCGTGCAGGTAAAATGTGACCCGATCGCCCGTGGCGCGAAAATAGCCCGCCTGATCGGCAATCTCGGTGCCTTCCCGGATCTGGCCGTCAAGGCTGGGTCTCTCGGTGCTGGCCGCGGCGGCACAATCGGCGGCACAATCGGCGGCTGCCGTCCGAACATCGGCTCGGCGGAAGCCTTGTGCCCAGGCAAGGGCGACCCCCACGAGCAACGCTGCCGCACAAACCAACCCAGCAATCGGAACACGACTCAGCGTCGATGCCGATCGCACCTGGAACACATTCGCGTACAAGGGTTCCTTCATGGCTCGCCCCCGCGATCACTGTTGGAATGGTTTCCCTCTTTTCACTTCGGAGCCTGCGACCCCTAGCGTGACGCAATCGGATATTGCCCGTATTTTCCCTATCTTTTGAACCCGCACTATGGGAAACGTTTCCGTTGTGCAATGTGGTGCGGCAACGCAACCCCTCTGGTGGCGACGACAGTCGGCCATCGCCACTGCCGTTCGCCCTTGGCCGTGGTGCTGTGCCGCTAAACTCTGCCCAGCCGCTGTGGTCATTCGTCATTCGCCATGCTTGCTTCGTTATCTCGCCTTTCTTTGCTTGCCCGACGGCTGTTGTGGTGTATGTTTTCACGCTGCGGTGTTGGCGCAAAAGAAACGAGAGAGCGAGCTATGGCCAAGATTTCGGCAAATGTTGCAGCGTTTGCGCTGATCGCCTTGTCGATCGGCTTTAACATCTGGCGATACCCGGTGGTTTGGGACATGGTCGCAAGGTCACCCTGTCTTTCGCAGTCGAACCAGTCGGCGCCGTCGGCAGCGATGACGGAACCGAACAAGTCAACGGCGCCGACCGTCGCGCTGCAGGCCGTGTGCCCTCGCTTGCCGGGAGGCGAGCAGTGCGAGTTGACCGAAGGCCTTGCTTCCGATGACGTAGTGGCACACCGAATTACCGGCCGACTGGTTCGAGTGGTGCATCCCCTGGGGAATCCGAACGAGGTGTATCCGCCCCTATCTGATCCGCAGGTCGTCCGCTTACCGTCGGTTGATCGGATCGCGCCGGTTCCAGCGAGTCGTTCGCTGCCATCGTTTGCGGAGCATCAACCTTTGAGCTACCCCGCCACTGGGATCGAGTGATTACAACGGAAACAACCTTTTTTGCAGCCAACTCATGGTAGCTGGGATTCTCTGCGGCGTTTGGCGGCGTTTTCGTCGAATCGCAGCCACCCGTGCAAAATCGGCGTTGCTGGCCTTGTGTCCTGCGGTGCTACGAATATGCTAGGGGCTTCGCCCGAGAATACTGCCCTGATGCCCCCTTAGCTCAACTGGCAGAGCATCTGACTCTTAATCAGAGGGTTGGAGGTTCGAGTCCTCCAGGGGGCACTCTCGTCATCTGTCGCCACTTGTCGCCGGCCTTCGCCTAAGTCCCTGCCCGGTAAGGCTTTCCGGCAACCCCGTTCATCGGTATCGCGTCTCCGACCCTTGCCACCACTCGCCACCGGTGTGCACGATTCGCCGTCCAACTGCAC
>JAUWWA010000309.1 GCA_030617125.1 Pirellulales bacterium
ACGTTCGTCCGCAAGATGGTGTCGAAGTAGCCCGCCACTGCAACGCCGCGACCCTCGCCGCGCAACGGGACCATCGGGAAGAAAGAGCTTGCCACGGACAGCTCGAAAGACGAAAATGCGATTAGTATTGTCGTAGACTTTTGTCTGACAACGGGATAGAACGGTACGTGCATGTCTGCGGACGGTTGAAACCAGCATCGAATCATGTCCCCCACTGCATCCTCCCGCGAACAACTCCCGCGAAATCGCACCCGCGAGGTCCGCATCGGATCGGTCACCATCGGCGGCGGACGGCCGATCATGGTGCAAAGCATGTGCGCCACGAAGACGGCCGACGTCGAGGCGACTCTCGCGCAGGTGAGCCAACTGGCCGCCGCCGGGGCCGGACTGGTGCGGATCGCCGTCGACACGCTCCGCGACGCCCGGGCGCTGGCCGAGGTCCGCGACCGCACCGACGCCAACCTTTCGGTCGATCTCCAGGAGAACTACCGCCTGGCGGCTGAGGTCGCCCCGCGGGTCGACAAGATCCGCTACAACCCAGGACACCTCTATCATCACGAGCGCGAGAAGCCGTGGCAGGACAAGGTCCGCTTCATTGCCGACGCGGCCGCCGAGAACGACTGTGCGTTGCGCGTGGGTGTGAATTGCGGCTCGGTCGATCCGGCCAAGCGCGAGAAGTACGCCGAGGGCGACTCCGTCGGTCCGATGCTCGAAAGCGCGCTGGAACACCGCGAGCTGCTCGACCGGCTCGGCTTCACGCGGTACTGTGTTTCGTTGAAGGACTCCGACCCGAGGACCGTGATCGAGGTCAACCGGCGGTTCGTGCTCGAGCGTGGCGACGTGCCGTTGCACCTGGGCGTGACCGAGGCGGGGATGCCGCCGGAGGGGATCGTCAAGACGCGAATCGCGCTGGAGGATCTCGTTCGCCGGGGAATCGGCGACACGATTCGCGTTTCGCTGACGGTTCCGGCCGCCCGGAAGCACGAGGAGATCGAGGCTGCGCGGCGGATTCTCGACGACATAGCGGCCGGGCGGTTCCACGACGAGGAAGACTCGCGGCTGCTGCGGCTGAACATTATCGCCTGCCCGAGTTGCTCCCGGGTCGAGAACGAGGCGTTCGTCGAGTTGGCCGAGCGGGTGCGCGAAGCCACTCGATACGCGGCCGACCAGGCGATCACGATCGCCGTGATGGGCTGTCGGGTGAACGGACCCGGCGAAACCGACGATGCCGAACTGGGGCTGTGGTGCGGTCCGACCTTCGTCAACCTCAAACGCGGCGGCGAGAAGCTGGGAGCCTTCTCCTATGAGGAAATCCTGCCCAAGCTCAAGGACGAACTCGACGCGATCATTGCCCAGCGGGCGCAATCCGGACGCTGAGCGGCGTTGTGCCGGTGCGGCGGTTGAACTGCCATAGCCTGCCGGCAGCGATTCTGTTAGTATCCTCGCTCTGGATCGCAGGACGGGAAGACGGCCATGAACGTTCTCGCACTGATCGAACAGCCCGACCACGTGTGCTACCGATACCGGATCGAGGCGTTTGCCTGGGCGCTGGCCGAGCGGGGGATGCACCTTCAGGCCGCTCCGCTCGAAAGGCAGACGCTTCGCCGGCTGCGGCAGCTTCGCGGCGCCTGCCGAGCCGACGTCGTCATCCTCCAGCGAAAGCTCCTGCCCATCTGGCAGTTGGCCTTGCTGCGGCGCTACGCGCGGCGGCTGATCTACGATGTCGACGACGCCGTGTTTCAGCGCGACAGCTACAGCCGCAAGGGACCGGAAAGCGCCTCGCGAACCGCCCGATTCTGGGCGACCGTCTACGCAGCCGACACGGTCATCACCGGAAACAACTACCTCCGGCGACGCACGTTGCAGTACGTCGAGCCGGGTCGGGTGCAGTTCATCCCCACGTGCCTCGAACCGGAGTCGTACCCCACGGCACATCACCATCGCCGCGGCGGCGACGTCCGCCTGGTCTGGATCGGGCAGCAGCGCACACTCGCCTCGCTCGATCGAGCCCGGGGGCACCTGGCCGCCGCGGCGCGGCGTCTGCCGGGCTTGAAACTGCGGCTGATCTGCAAGGGCTCGGCCGACCTTGGGCCGCTGGAGGTCGTTCCGCGCCGCTGGTCGCGTATGACGGAGGCCGCTGAACTGGCCGACGCCGACGTCGGCATCAACTGGCTGCCCGACGATGCGTGGAGCCGTGGGAAGTGCGGGCTGCGGGTGTTGCAGTACATGGCGGCCGGACTGCCGGTCGTGGCCAACCCGGTCGGTATGAATCGCCGGATGGTCGGCGACGGCCGCAACGGACTGCTGGCCTCGACGCCCCAGCAATGGGCCGATGCGATTGCACGCCTGGCGGCCGATCCTGGTCTGCGACGCGACTTCGGCCGCTCCGGTCGCCGGCTGCTCGAGCGGCGTTACAGCGTCGGCGCTTGGGCGGCGAAATTTGCCGACATCGTTCGGGCAGGGGCCCGAAAGCGCGTCCGAAAAAGGGGATGTACTGATTCTTCGCTCGCGTTTTCCGCTCCGGTGCCTGGGCCGGCCGAGAAAACCTCCGCGGCCCGTATCCCCGCTTCGATGCCCGACCTATAATCTTACGGATCATCCCTCGGCGTTATCCGGCTCCTCATGGATTGCGATGCTACGATATCGCACGTTTCGCAACACGGATCCACCCATCTTGACGGCGCTTTGGCGGAGCCGCGCGGGGCAGCGTGGGCTGGCGGTGGAGGTTTCGCCGGACCTGTTCGACCAGCTTGTGTTCGCGAAGCCCTACTTTGACTATGACGGGCTGATCCTGGCGTTTGACGACGATCGGCCCGTGGGGTTCGCCCATGCCGGTTTTGGCCCCGACGAGCAGCGAAGCCGGATTTTGACGGAGCTGGGTGTGACGTGCCTTGTTTTGGTTGAGCCCGACTGTGCGGAGGCGGAAGTGGCGGCCGGGTTGTTGCAACGGTGTGAGGCGTACCTTCACCGCCGCGGGGCGAAAGTACTCTTCGGCGGCGCCATCCACCCGCTGAACCCCTTCTACCTTGGCCTTTACGGCGGCAGCGAACTGCCCGGCGTGCTCGATTCAGACTCGCTGGCCCTGGAACTGTTCCAATCGCACGGCTACACGGAGATCGATCAGACGCTCATCCAGCATCACGAACTGAGCAACTTTGAGGCACGGATCGATCGCCGTCAGATGCAGATACGCCGCCAGATGGTCGTCGAGGTGACCGAAGACCCTCCGGCGCGGAGCTGGTGGGACGCCTGCACAACGGGCGACTTCGATCTGACACGGTTCGAATTGGTTCCGTGCAATCGCGGTCCGGCGGTGGCCTCGGCCACGTTCCGTAGCATGGAACCGAGCGGCACCGCCACGATCGGCCAGGCGGCCGGGTTGATCGACCTACAGGTCGACGAGTTGCACCGCCGGCGCGGACTGGCCGTGTTCCTGCTGAGCGAGGCCTTCCGGCAGTTTATCCGCCGGGGCATCATGCTCGTCGAGGCCCAGTGCATGAAGCGTAACGTCGCCGCGGTGGGCCTCTGTCAGAAGCTCGGCTTCGAACCAGTCGGGCTGGGAAGCGTGTTTCGCAAAAAAGTGGATAGTGGATAGTGGGCGGCTCCCGTACATCCTTCATCCTTCACCATTCATCATTCATCATTCGGCATCTCGCCTCGGCGGAGCCTGGGTCGGCATTCCCTCCCTCATCATTCCAACACCTTGGCATGGCCGGTCATGCGAT
>JAUWWA010000288.1 GCA_030617125.1 Pirellulales bacterium
CCCAGGACGTGGTATCGATCACGATCAGCACGTCGTACGCACTGAGCTTCTCGGCCGCCACGTCGACGCCCAGTTCCTTCGATCGCCGCTCGGGATCGATAAAGCGACAGTTTGGCGGCGTGGCGAACGGATTGACGATAAGCACGTCTTTGCCAAGGCTTTCGAGGATGTCGGCCATCGCCAGTTCGCTTCCCAGCGCGTCGCAGTCGGGCCGCACGTGGGCGGTAACGATGAACCGCTGATGCGATCGAACGATGTCAACGAAGCGGGACCAGTCGGGCATGGCGGGACGAGGGGCTGGGGGCTGGGAGTTGGGGGCTAGGGGCTGGGGATTCGGGGTTCGGGACTCGGGATTGGAGACGATGGTAATACACAGCCGATAGCCGCGGGACAACATCCCGCGGTGAGTACGTCCCGCGGTGAGTACGTCCCGCGGTGGGTGGACGTTCCGCGGGGCCTCATTCATACTGCTCGACGACCCTGCGAACCGCCGCCACGTCGCGCTGCATCTGAGCAACCAGGGCATCGGGGGAGTCGAACTGCTCAATATCCCTGAGCCGGTCGACAAAGTCAAGCTCCATGGTCCGGTCGTAGAGCAGGCCGTCGTAGCCGATCAGGTAGGCCTCGACCTTGAAGTTTCCCTCGCCGAAGGTCGGGTTCGGACCGATGCTCACCGCGCTAGGATAAGAGTTGCCCTCGATCTCGACCCGGCCTGCGTAGATGCCCTCGGCGGGCAGCAGGGTGTCGAGGCGTTCGAGGTTGGCGGTGGGGTAGCCGAGGCTAGTTCCCCGCCCTGCCCCGCGAGCGACTACGCCGCGAATGCGATACGGCCGGCCCAGCAGCGACCGGGCCTCCGCCACTCGGCCCGAGCACACCAGCGATCGGACCCGCGAACTCGAAACGACGGCGCCGCCGATCACGACCGGCTCGACCACTTCGAGCCGGAGGCCGGATTGCGTGCAGAACTGCCGCAGCAGATCGATCGTGCCGGCGCGGTCGTGGCCGAAGAAGAAGTTCCGGCCTTCGACCATCGCCCGAGCCTTCAGCCGGCCGCGGACGATCTCCTCGAAGAACGGCCGGGCATCGAGTTGCAGGAAGGCCCTGTCGGTGGGATAGGCGATCAGGGCGTCCACGTTCATGTTGTCGAGCAGTTCGGCGTTCCGCTCGGTCCAGCCCAACGGCGTCGGGGCCATTTCGGGATGGAGAACCTGGGCGGGGTGTGGATCGAATGTGAACACCACCGCTGAGACTTGCATCTGTCGCGCCACCTCGACCAACCGCCCAACCAGCCGCGCATGTCCCCGGTGTACGCCGTCGAAGTTGCCGATCGACACGGTGCCGTGGCAAAAACACTCGGGAAGTTCGTCGAGGTTGCGGATGAGTTGCACTTGTGTCGCAGTTGTTAGTGGTCGGTGGTCGGTGGTCAGGGGTCAGCAATCAGTGGTCAGGAATCAGCAATCAGCGATCAGTAATCAGGGAAGCATCTTTTCGAGCAAACGCCCACTGCCGCGTCGACGGCGGCTGGAGTTGTGCGCAAATCGGTGAGAAGTCAAACATAGAGATTGAGTCCCCAATCCCCAATCCTCAATCCCTAATCCCCAAAAGCTTGCACCCCTTGATCTTCCGATACAGCGTCCTTTCGCCGATGCCGAGCATTTCGGCGGCGTCTTCGCGGTTGCCGCCGGTGGCGCGGAGCGTTTCGGTAATGAACAGTCGCTCGATTTCCTCCAGCGGCTTTCCGACCAGCACCGCCAACGACGCCGCGGAAGACTGGCCGCCGGGCTCAACCGGCTCGGAGAGTTCCTCGGGCAAGTCGTCTGTGTCGAGCAGACCGTCGTAGTCGACCACAATCATGCTCTCGACCACGTTGCGAAGCTGCCGGACGTTGCCGGGCCAATCGTACACCAACAGCTTTCGCCGCGCGGCCGGCGACATTCCCTTGATCTGCTTGCCGTGCTGTTGCGTGAACTGCCGCATGAAATAGTCGATTAGGATGGGGATGTCCGCGCTGCGTTGCACCAGCGTCGGCAGGCGGATGGTGACTACCTTCAGCCGGTGATACAGGTCGTTGCGGAACGCGCCGTCCTCGATCGACTCCTCCAGGTCGCGGTTGGTGGCCGAGAGGATCCGCACGTCGACCCTGATGGGGTCGTTCGAGCCGACGCGGGTGATCTGGCCGTTCTCCAGCACGCGCAGCAGTTTGATCTGCGTGGCCGTGGGCATGTCGCCGACTTCGTCGAGGAACATGGTCCCGCCGTCGGCATACTCGAACTTGCCCACGCGATCGGTCGAGGCGTCGGTGAACGCGCCTTTGACGTGTCCGAACAACTCGCTTTCGAGGATGTTCTCGCTCAGCGCGGCGCAGTTAAGCGCGACGAAGGGCTTGTTCTTCCGCGGGCTATTCTGGTGGATGGCCGCCGCGACCAGTTCCTTGCCCGTGCCCGTCGCGCCATGAATGAGCACCGTAGCGTTGGTCGGCGCGATGCGTTTGAGCCGTTCGATGACGTCGCGCATCTGTGAGCTGTCGCCGATGACGCCTTCGAAGCCGAATTTCTCGTCAAGCCGGCGTCGCAGTTCGACGTTTGCCCGACGCAGCCGAGAGTTCTCCGCCGCCTTCTCGGTGATCGCGCGAAGCTGGTCGATGTCGAGTGGCTTCAACAGGTAGTTGAATGCTCCCCGCTGCATGGCCTCGACGGCCGAAGGGATCGTGCCATGGCCGGTCATGAGGATGACTTCGGCGTTGGCCTGGACGGATTTCACGCGATTGAGGATATCCAGCCCGTCGATGTCGTGCATCACCAGGTCGGTGACGATCACGTCGAAGACCGAGGCGGCCTCATCAATCCACCGTGCCCCCTCGGCGCCCGAAGTGGCGATCCGACAGTGAAATCCCGGTCGATCCAGGGCATCGGCGACGGCCTCGGCATGGGCTTCATCGTTGTCGACGATCAGCACCTCAACAGGGGGGCCGTCAGCGGCTTTCGATTCGTCTTCAGACATGGAAATGATGATACCGCATCGACGGAGCCAAGCATAGGGCCGCCGTGTTGTCGGCTACGACGCGTCGCGTGGCAAGCGGGCCGGGATGGGAAGCTTGATCGTAAACTGTGTGCCGCGACCCGACTCGCTTTGCAGCGAGATGCAGCCGCCGTGGGCCTCGATGATCTTCCGCGCGGTGGACAGTCCCAGGCCCGACCCGCCTCGCTTCGTCGAGAAAAACGCCTTGAAAATCTGTGAACGGGTCCGTTCGTCCATGCCGCAGCCGGTGTCGATCAGGTCCAGCGCCACGCCGTCGGCCGTGCCGTAGGTCCGCACGACCAGTTGCCCTCCGTCGGGCATCGCCTGCTCGGCGTTGAGCACCAGGTTCAGCAGCGCCGACTGGAACGCCTCGCGGTCCAAGAGCACGGTGGGCAGGTCGCCGGAGAGGTAGTCGACCAGCTCGATCTTCGCTTCGGCCGCCTTGGGGCCAAAGAAGTCGAGTGCCCGCCGGACCTGCTCGTTCAGGTCGGTCGGCTGCAAGGAAAGCCGGTGGACCTTCGCGAAGTTCAAGAAGTCGTCGAGCAAGTCTTGCAGTCGCTCGCACTCCCGCCGCACGACCTTGATCTTCCGCAGGACGCGCGCCTGGCGGGGCGACTCGGCGTCGCCGAAGTCCTCGGCCAACAGGTCCATGTTCAGCCGGATGGTCGAGAGCGGGTTCTTGATTTCATGGGCCAGCGCGCCGGCCAGTCGGGCAATTTCGGTGTACTGCTCGACGAGCTTCCGGTTGACATGGTCGGCGTTTGGCATGGCCGGTGAGGTCATCCGCTCTTTACCCGGCGCCGCTGCCGGACCCCTTCTGGGCCAACTCCTTTACGGCGATTCGCCGGCTGAGTTTCACGCGGTCTTGGTCGTCGATGGCG
>JAUWWA010000198.1 GCA_030617125.1 Pirellulales bacterium
ACGATCCCGCAACCCAATGCGACCAGAAACCGCAGGTCGCAGTGCGCAACGGCCTCGGACCATCGACCGCGGCGGAGGTGTCCGATCAGCGTCAGGTCGAAACGACTGACGGCGGTCACCAGGCGCTCGTAAATCCCCAGTATCAGCGCGACGGTGCCGCCGCAGACGCCGGGGATGATGTCGGCGCCTCCCATCAGCAGTCCGCGACCGATCTGTGCAAGGTCACCCGCCAGTGAGAATTTGGATGATTCCATGAAGTGGGTATTCTATCAACTCCACGAGATACTGCATCTTGGAATCGGGCGCCAGATGTAGTAATTGCCTGCTTTGCTAACGGCACAACATGCTGGAGGGTCATTTCGGCCAAGTCTTGCTGTAGAATATAGGATAAAATGCAAAAGGGCGGGTATTCTGGTAACCGCGCCCCGTCAGCAGAAGCGCAATATGGGTGGCGTTGCGTACGCGAACGGACAACTGGGCAACATAGGCAAAAAAGCCGGTGCTTCCCAGTAAAACCCCCCGGAAGACGTATCGGCCGGTCCGGACTACTAGCAAACGGCCATGCCGCAGGGTATAATGTAGGTTAGTTTCCCAGGGGAGGGTCACCATGAGCGATCAAGTGATACTGTCTAAGGCGGAACGGGAATTGATGGTGACGCTGCTGAAGCACGAGCGGGCTGAGCTGCCGGCCGAGATCCGCCACACGCGTCATTGCGAGGTTCGCGAGGAACTCCACCGGCGGCGGGACCTGGTCGGCAATTTGTTGATCGATTGAGGGCGCCAACACCGACCTGATGTTGACCGAACTGGCACCGAGCGATAGAATCTACTAATAATGGGGGTTAATACCTCCTGAAGGGGCGGTTTGACGGGTTCCTGTAGCTTGGAGACAACTTACTAAGGGATGCGGACGGATGCAGATGCACCGGTCTGGGGCACAGTGGGTTGTCCAGGCGCCGGCAAAGTTGAACCTATTCTTCGAGGTGTTGGCCAAACGTGACGACGGGTACCCTGAGATCGAAACGCTCATGTGCCCAATTACCTTGTACGACACCTTGTATTTTAGAGAGGAGCCAAGCGGGCAGGTTAGTCTAAAGTGCGATTGGGCGTTCGGTGCTTCGGCGTCCGACGGCAATGAGCTTGACGCGTTGCCGCAAGGACGTGACAACTTGGCAGTTCGGGCGGTCGCGTTGCTTCGAGACCGAATAGGCGTGCGTGGGGGAGCCGCGCTGCGGCTGGTCAAGCGGATTCCCGTGGCGGCCGGTCTCGGCGGCGGATCCAGCGACGCGGCGGCTGCACTGGCGATTGCGAACCACGCCTGGGGTCTTCGTCTTTCGCAAAGTGAGCTGGCCGAAGTAGCCGCGCAGTTGGGAAGCGACGTGCCGTTTTTCCTCGCCGGCGGCTCGGCTGTTTGCCGAGGACGAGGCGAACGCGTCGAGCCGGTCACCGGAGCCGGCGCCGGATCGTTGCACTTCGTGGTGGTTCGACCGCCGTGCGGATTGTCGACGGCCGTCGTGTATGGTGCATGTCGCCCGGCTCGGCAGCCGCAGTCGGTCGTGCCGCTGCTTAGGGCCCTGTCGCAAGGAAATATTGACGAAGTCGGTCGGCTGCTTTTCAATCGTCTGCAACCGGCCGCTGCAGAGTTGTCACCCTGGATCGAACGATTGCAGAACGAGTTTGCACGCGAGGATTTCCTGGGGCATGGAATGAGTGGGAGTGGTACATCTTATTTTGGGCTCTGTCGTCACGCACGCCAAGCGCGGCGTGTCGCGAACCGTATAAAGGCAAACGGCGCCTGTAGCGTCTTTGCAGTGCGAAGTTATCGTTGAACCGCCGGAAAACCCAAGGAGATTAGCCGTGGAAATCACCGAGGTCCGCGTCAAGCTCATGGACGAGCCGGGAGAGCGGTTGCAGGCATTCTGCTCGATCACGTTCGACGACGCGTTCGTCGTGCGCGATTTGAAGATCATCGAGGGGACCACCGGTCCGTTCGTGGCGATGCCCAGTCGCAAGCTAACCGCCCACTTCCCGCAATGCGGTTGCAAGAATCATCTTCGCGCCGGGTTCTGCAACCAGTGCGGCGTGCGGTTGAAGGAACCGCACACCATCAAGGACGACGACGGTCGGGTGAAGCTCTATGCCGACATTGCACACCCGATCAACTCGTCGTGCCGCGAGATGATCCAAGACCGGGTAATCGAGGCGTTCAACGAGGAGAAGGCCCGATCGAGACTGCCCGGCTACGTTTCCAGCTATGACGATTTCGACCAGCCGCCGGCGTCCGAGCCGATTCCGTTCGAGCAGCGTCCCGCGGTCGAGCCGGCGCAGCTTCAAGCCGCTGAGAAGCCGCGCGGCCCACACAAGGTCCCCGCACAACAGCCGCAAACCCAGCCGGAATCAAGCGACGGCAGCTTTGGGGCCGGGGTCTTCGACTGAATAACCTTTCTTCCAAGAAACGTTTGCCGCTTGCGCCTGGCGACGTGCATGGGCACGCAGTGGGGTCCTCGGGATCGTGGCCGAGGCGCCCCTCGGTAAGGCAGCAGGTTCTCAAGCGGCGAACGCGTCGGTCAACGGGTTTTCCAAAGTGGAAATGAATGCAGCGCTCCTATCTGCGTGTCCAACGAGGAACGGGTTACGAAACGTCTTGGCGAACGATCCTCCTTTCTAAAACGGACTGCAAAGGCAACACGAACTACGATGGCGGCCGAGGCCGATACGTGTACGGCGCATACGGCTCGTCATCGGAACCGTCGACCTGAAAGTCTCGTTGTTGTGCAGACAACAACCGGCGACGCGCCAAGGCGCTGAGCTGATGCTTGAGTGCCCCCGATTGTGGGCCGCTGCGCGCCGCCATCGCACTGTGCTTGAACACCCAGCCGTTGTGCAGTGGACCAATCGGACGAATCATTTTGATAACACGTCGGTTCAAAATCTCCCCGAGCGGCAGTGGCTAGCACGACGTGGCCCTGCCGGGCATGTTGCGCACTGCCGAAGGACACCCACGGCCGAAGGCATAGGCGGCCCGCACCGCGCCGCGCAATACGGGCTGCTTGCCGACTTGGCGTCTAACAACACTGCGCTCGGGGATATGGAAATTTCGCAGGGTGCGACGCGCTGCGACGAAGAAATCGATCGCCTTTGTTCGCGTCGCCGTCCTCCGACTATGTGCATATACACGATAAACTTGCAAAGTCAAAAAAAGAAGTCCGAAAAAACGCCCCCGCGAAGAACTGTGGCGAAGCAAGTTCAATGATGCCAAGCGATTGCGACTTGAGAAAAACTTCCCCCGCCGACGTGAAGCCGCTCGCGGTGTTGCAGGAACAACGGACAATCGCTGCGCGACCGGAACAACTGCAGCGCAACGCGCGATCATTGCAACGGAAAAGCTGCTTGCATCTTGGCGAGAAGAAACATCGGGCAACGGCTGCCTAACCCGTAAACTGCTTCAGCAGAAGCGTGATGTTCTGACCGCCGAAGCCGAAGCTGTTGGTCAGCACGGTATTGCAGGTGGCCTCGCGGCAGACGTTGGGGACATAGTCGAGGTCGCAGTCGGGGTCGAGGGTTTCGTAGTTGGTCGTCGGCGGCAAGACGTTATCGCGGATGGCCAGCAGGCAGAAGATCACTTCGCTGGCGCCGGCCGCCGCGATCAAGTGGCCGATCATGCTCTTCGTGCTCGACACGGGAATCTTGTACGCCCGTTCGCCGAACACCTGTTTGATCGCCAGCGTTTCGACCTTGTCGTTCACGATGGTGCTGGTGCCGTGGGCGTTGATGTAATCGACCTCGTCGAAGTTGGCTTTGGCGTCGGCCAGGGCCATTTTGATGCAACTGATCGCGCCGCGTCCTTCGGGATGGGTGTCGGTAATGCGGAAGGCGTCGGCGGTCGAGCCGAACCCGCAGATTTCGCCGTAGATATTGGCGCCGCGTGCGGCGGCCTGTTCGAGCGATTCGAGCACGACCATGCCGGCGCCTTCACCCAGGACGAACCCGTCGCGATTGCGATCGAACGGCCGCGATGCCTTTTGCGGCTCGTCGTTGTGCGTGCTCAGCGCGGTCAGCAAATTGAAACCGGTGACACCGAAGGGATGGATCATCGTATGAGTGCCGCCGGCGAGCATGACGTCGGCCTCGCTGCGGCGGATGATCTCGGCCGCTTCGCCGATGGCCTGGCTGCTGGCGGCGCAAGCGGTCAAGCAGTTAATGTTAGGTCCCTGGGTGCCGAAAAGGCTGGCGAGGTGCCCGGCCGGCATGTTCGGCTCCTGCTCCAACTCGGTGGTGGGATGGAGGCTTTCCAGGCCGACTTTGGTGAACCGGGCGAGGTCGAGCGTGTCGCCGCCGGAGAGTCCGGCGACCATCATCTGTGTGAAGCGGTCGAAATCCTGCTGTCCTTCGCCGCTGCCGGTGTAGATACCGAATCGCGTAGGATCGATTTTGGCGTCTTCGATGCCGGAGTCGGCCACGGCCTTCTTGGCGGCGCCGACGGCGAATCGCGTATGGCGGCCTTGGTATTTCCAGTCCTCAGGGTTTTCGCCCACGTCGGAGAGGTCCCAGTCGCGGACCTCGGCGGAAATCTTGGTGGGGAAATTACTGGCGTCGAACAGCGTGATGTAGTCGATGCCCGACTCCCCGGCCAGCAATCGCCGCCATACCGTTTCGATGTCAGCGCCCAGCGGCGTGACCAGGCCTATTCCGGTGATAACAACGCGTCGTCTCATGTCTGAAGTTCCTCAGGAAGCCGGTGCCTGCCCGTCACCGCCACTGCTGCCGATCACCTCGAGCAACCGCGCCGGCGGGGTGAGCGGGCTGCCGTCGGTCGCGTGCCCGACGTCGTACGCGCCGCGCAAGAACATCATCTGCAGAAAGCTTTTCGGATCGAATAACGCGCCCAGCCGGGGGTCG
>JAUWWA010000330.1 GCA_030617125.1 Pirellulales bacterium
GAATACGTGCTTGCCGGCCTCGAGCGCCTCGCACACGAACCGCGCGTGCAAGTGATGGCCGACCACGATGAATGCGGCGTCTACCGTGGGATCGCCGAGCATGATCCTGTAGTCGGTCACGGCCTGGGCGAAGCCGAACTTGCGCGCGGCGTGCCGGGCCGCCGCCGCGTTGATGTCGGCGAGATAGGCTGGCCGGGCCGGAGTCCTGGCCAACGCCGGCAGGAGACTCCCGTTGGCGAAGCCGCCCGCGCCGATCACACCCACCCCGGGCCCCTCGGCCGCCGCTGCGGGAGGCTGCGTCACGGTGACGGCGGGCGAGCGATCCACCTCACTCGGGGATTGCAGGATCACACCGAGCGCAGCAGCGTCGCTGCGGATGGTGTCGTAGGCTGACAACGCTTTGGCGAAGGGATAGCGGTGGGTGACGATGTCGTCGACGTGCAGGCGTCCGCTGTGCATGGCGGCGAGCACGGCCTCGAAATTGCGCTGCTCGGTCCAGCGGACGTAGCCGACGGGGTAGTCGTGGCCTGCCTGCTCATATTGTTCGTCGTAGCGTCCCGGTCCATAGGAGCACGAAACCTGGAACGTCAACTCCTTCTCGTAGAAGTCGCTTCGGCGGAGGTTCAGCCCGACGACGCCGACAAGGATGATGCGGCCTCGCCGGCGGCACGACTCGGCCGCCTGGTGCACGATTTCGTCGTTCTTGGCCGATGCCGTAATCAAGACTCCGTCGACGCCCTGGCCGGCGCTTGCGGCCCGCGCCGCCGCGATCGGGTCGCCGCCGGTATGAACATTCACCGTTTTTGCGCCGAAGGATTCGGCCAGTTTCAGGCGGTCGTCGTTGAGGTCGACCGCCAGCACTTCGCAGCCGCTGGCCCGGAGCAGTTGCACGGTGAGCAGCCCCAGCAGCCCCAGCCCGAAAACCATGAACTTCTCGCCGAGCGTCGGCTGCACCAGGCGGATTCCTTGCAGGGCGATGCTGCCGAGCACGGTGAACGCCGCTTGTTCGTCGGTAACGCCGTCGGGGATTTTGGCGCAGAGGTTGCGAGCAGCGCAGACGACCTCGGCATGGTTGCCGTTGCTTGCGACGCGGTCGCCGGGCAGAAAGTCGTGCACGCCGGGTCCGACTTCAAGGACCACGCCGGCATTGCAATAGCCCAGCGGCAGGGGTTCGTCCAGCTTGCGAAAGACCGCCTCAAGCGTCGGCACGAGGCCGTCGGTCTTGATCTTCTGAAGCACCTGCTTGACCTTGTCGGGCTGCTGCCGCGCCTTTGCGATCAAGTTTGCGCGGCTGAACTCAACCAACATGCGCTCGGTTCCGGCGGAGATGAGCGAGGCACGGGTTTGGATCAGCAGCGAACCGCGCCCGGGGTCAGGGCAGGGCAGTTCGGCCAGCTCCATCGCGCCGGTTCGCAGGTGTTGGAGGACTTGTTTCATGGGACGAGGACGAATCGTTTGTGTGTGCCGCGTATGCGAGGTGGCGTGAAGTGGTCTTGCTAGCGGCGCGGCCTTATCATCTTTGCGGGAACACCTCCGACGACGGTAAAGGGCTCGACGTCCTTTGCGACGACACTGCCGGCGCCGACCACCGCCCCTTCGCCAATGCGAACACCAGGAAGAATCGTACAGTTAGCTCCGATCCAGACGTCACGCTCAATGACGATGGGTTCATGATTATGTCCGGCTCTGAAGATCATGCCTCGATCGTCCGGCATCTTGTGGTTCGACGAAATGAGCTGGGTCCGATATCCGATGAGCGTGCGATCGCCAATGGCGACTCCTCCCGAAGTGCTCACCAGCACATCCAGTGCGAAATCCACGTCGTTGCCGACGGTGAGGTTTCGACCGGGGGCAATCCACACTCCGGGATAGAATACGACTCTCTTGCCGATTTGCGCGCCTTGCATTCGCAGAAAGCTCGCCTTGAGCCAATTCAAGCAGCGATAACGGGGCAGCGAAAACAGGCATCGCATGACGCACTCAAACGTGACCACAAGGACGGCGTGCAGCGCGCCTGCAATACCGACGTTCGTGTTGTTCGACGTGGAGCGTGTCATATCGAGCGGCATAGCCCGCGACTGTTAGGATTTGGCGACTCTCGGCCAGTGGATCTTACGTCTTTCCGATGTGGCGCACGGACCCATCTGCCTCGCCCTTTCGATGTGTTCAAAATAGAGGCCCAATTTCGTTTTTGCATCCGGGTACGACGCAAGTTGTTTCCTGCCTTCTGCTAGGAGATTGCTTCGTAGCGATTCGGATTCCATGAGTTCTTTGAGCCGCATCGCGGCGGTGGCCGAGTTGGACGGGTCCAGATAATGGGCCCCTTCGCCGCAACAGCGGCGCGACCAATCGGCGTCGGTGACAATCAGCGGCCGATCCATCTTCCACGCTTCGATGAAATTGTTGCTGAAACTCTCCAGCCGGCTGAACGTGCACATTGCGTTGACGGTGCTGATCAACGAGGAAACCTGTGATGGAGCAACCGGACCGATATTACAGTGGTGCCGGGTCAATCCTCGCGTCGCGAATCCTTTGCAAACGTCGGCAGTGTAAGGGTGCTCTTGGGGCATCGTCGTCACGAAACTGAAGGGTTTCGTCGTGGAGGCTTTCAAGTGCTCGGCAATCGCCGGCAGCCGGTGCATCTGCTTGTTGTGGTGGGCGCCATTTAAGAAGAGCAAACGAAATCCCTCGGGCAATTCGTTGTCGAGCCTGTTCGCCGTGTCGTCATCGACATGTTCGGGAGCAACCAGTCTGCTCGGCGCCATCTTCACCACCGCGACGCGCTGTTCCGGAAACCCACACAACCGAATCGCTCTTTCCCGCAGTGCTTCGGTCTCGAATATCCAGTAATCGCTCAACGCGGTCTGACGGCGGCGATAGTGATCGATCAGTTCGCGCTTGATCCGCGACAGGCCCGAATAGTTCGACCAAAACGGGACTTCCGGATGGAATAGGTTCGAGTACGCGTTCCCGGTGACGTTCAGCAAGTGTCCGGATGATCGAAGCATCACGGGCCCAAACAGCGTGAAGCACGTTTGGCCTCGGGCGAAGATCGAGCGGCAACGGCATTCGAATGCCAATCGCCCGCGACGGCTGTCGGCAACAGTGATCGGCGTCATCCCAAGGTTTAGGCACAGCTTGTATAGCTCGGTTCCGGCCCGCACGACGGGAACGCACCCACTTCTCCGCGACTCGTCAAGCGAGAGCGCGTTGAGGAGGCTCAGGGCGTTCTGCAATCCGCCGCCGGCCGTAATCGGCAGGAAGTTCAGGATAACGGGTTGTCTTTCGGCGGAGTCCATTTGCGCTGCCCAGGGTTATTGCCTTCGGGCGGTGAAACGGTAGAATACGGCCAGCAGCATCGCGGCCATAACGCCTCGGATGATGTACATGTCGCCGTACCAGAACCAGTGCAGCGAGCTGGCCACAACCGCGCTGTAGAGCAGCCTGGGCCATAGCCGAAACGTTGTGTTGAGAATCTCGCAGTAGGAGAAGAAGGCTCCGAATAGGGTAAGGATCAAGAA
>JAUWWA010000344.1 GCA_030617125.1 Pirellulales bacterium
CCCTTGCCGAGAGTACGATGATTGCCGACAGTGTGCCTGTGATCGCCCATATCTGAATCCTCGGCCGCGTCATCCGTTGCCCTCCCGGCCTTTCAGGAGGTACGGATCGCCGGCCGCCACGCGAGTGAAGGCCCGGGAAGAGCACGCGACGGCGATCGAACATTCGTTGCAGCCGGCGCACCGGTCGTGGTCGACCTGCAAGAAGAGCGAGCCGTTGCCGAACGCGCTGCAGCCCTTCACGCACTTGCCGCAGCCGATGCAAAGCGACTTGTCGATCGTGTACTCGAAGTAGGGATCTTCGATGAACTTGCGCTTGATGGCCCCGGTCGGGCAGAGCTGGTTCTCCGCGCCGGAGTTCAGGGCGTTGGGTTCCGGCTCGAAGTATCCGGTGCACAGGTCGCAGTAGCCGCACATTGCGAAGTTGTGCACGCACTCCACGGCCGAAGGGTCGAGCACACAGTAGGTGGCGCAATTGCCGCAGGCGATGCACTTGTCCGGGTCGATCTGCCAGACGGCGTCACCTAGGCGTCCCTTGGCGGCGGCCAGTGCAACCGCCGCGCCGCCAATACCAATCGCTCCGCCGGCACGGACGATATTGCCCACGAACGTGCGCCGATCAATCTTTCCGTCGGAATCGGCCATGGCGTTATTCCTTACTCCCTCTCGTTCCTTGCCGGACGGTCATCGCTCGAGGCAGCTTGCAGCCGGACAGCAAAGCGCAACCGCGGCAAGGCAGCGACTTCCCGCAATCGTCGCCCAGCGCCGCGCCACGACGACCGGCCAAGACAATCGTCCCCGCGGTGAGCGTGCCGAGCAGGACATATCGCGTGCAGCTTGCGATCCACTGACGGCGGTTCTGCGGTTCAGAGACGTTGCTCATCGTTTCCACTCATTTCGAGTCTTCTTTCTTCGGTTCCAATATGCAAATCCGTCTCGCGTCCGGGTCGAGAACGAAAATGCGGCCTTCCGAGTCGGCGGCCAGGTCGATCACCTTGAGCTTGTGCGGCACCCGTGTTTCCTCGGTGCTCGTGGGCATGGGAGCGAACGTTTCCGGGCCGGCCACGACGCACTCGAAGTTGCCCAACGCTCCGTACACCTTCACGCGCGGAATACCCTTCTCGCCGGTGACGAAACGTCCGTCGGGCAGGATGGCGATGGCGGCCGGGTTGCAGCAGCCGCAAAACCCTTCGATGCCGATCGACCGCTCGCCCCACTCCAGCGGCGTTTCCTCCTCGCCCTCGACCGTATACGCCCGAATGCGATGCGCGCCCGGGTTGACCACTCGCAAGAGTCCGTCGGGGGCCATGGCCACGTCGAAGTACGGACTTGGAATCACGAAGCCGAGTACCCCCTTCTTCTCGTTGCGCTCGCCGATTCTGCCCAACCGTTCACCGTTGGTGTCGTAGCGCCAGACGATCCTGTTGCCGGCGTCGGCGACGAAGACGTGTTGCTCGGCCGGCGCGATGGAGGTGAGCACGGCCCGATCGCCGAGGCTTTGCCAGTCGGCAATTCGCGTGCCGCTTGGATCGTAAACCTCGACGTGGTCTTTCATGCCGATGTAGACACCGCCATCGCGCCCCACGGCGAGGCACTGCGGTTGGTCGTCCAGGGCGATCCGCGAGAGCTTCGTTTCGTCGGGAGCGAAGATGCAAATTGCCCGATCGCCGGCCACATAGATGCGATCTTCCGGCCCGACGGCCACGGCCCGAGGTTCCTTCATGGCCAGCGCGATCTCGCCGGTCTGTTGGTAGCCGATCAACGCCGGGTCGATCTTCCGATATTTCGCGAGATCGTAGTCGAAGCTTTCCGGCAGTCCGCTGCCCTGCTCGCCGAAGGGATTGGTTTGCAGCACCACGATCACGCCGGCGACGGCCGCCAGCATAACCACCAGCCCGATTAGCAGTCCGAACTTAGGAAACGTTGATTGTGATTGCTGGTTCATGTTATTCCTCGGCGACATCGAGACAGACCATCCGCGTCAGGTCGCGGAGAATGAGTTTTCCGGCGGCCATGGCCATCGGACCCCAGGAGTCGTGGCCGTCGAGCACCCGGGCCTGGGCCAGTTGCCGGTATCCGGCGGCGGTGGCCTCGACGAGCGTGAGCAGCCCGGCGTCGTTCATCACGTAGATCAGTCCGTCGACAATCATGTAGGGTCCCAGTCCGAACTTGTGTTGCGATCCGCTCGCCCAAACCACGTTCCCGGCGAGGTCGAGGCAGACGAACTGCTTGTCCTTTTCGCGCACTCCGTAGAGGTGTCCGTCGAAGAAGACGGGCGTATGGTTCGTCGATCCGAACGTGATCGGCTTGAGGCGGAAGAGCGTCTCGGCAATAAGCTTGTCGCCGTCTTTCTTCAATTGCAGCATCACCGCACCGGAGTTGTATCCGCCACAGCAGAAGATTTTTCCCTCCGGGAGGATCACCGGTGACGGGACCGTGGCGATGGCGATTTTCCAGTCGGTCGTGTCCCACAGCAGCGAGCCGTCGTCGGCCGCGATACCCGCCACGCCGCCCCGGCCGCAATATACGTACATCCGCTTACCGGCGAACTCCATCGGCATGATTGACGCGTGCGTCATGGCCCACGCGCGAGGGTTTGGACTCTTCCAAGCCAACTCTCCCGTCTTGCAGCTAAGCGCGATCAACAGCGCGTCGCCGCCGGGAGCGAGAATCGCAAGCTCGCCGTCGATGAGCGGACATTGGCCCGCGTACCACGGCGGCACCGTCGCGCCGTGCTCGCGCACCAAGTCGAGCACGTTAGGCCAAAGCGGCTCGCCGGTGGTCGGCTCGACGCACACGACGTGGCACTTCGGCCCCAGCGCGACGCAGTACTCTTGCGTCACGGCCGGCACCGTCCGCGACATCCCGTGATTGCGTTTGACCAGGTTCGGGTAGCTCAGGCGCCATATCTCCTTGCCGTCGTCTAGGGAAAAACACCGCAGCGCGTCGGCCGCGGCGTCGCGGTCGTAGTCCATCACGTAGATGCGCCCGGCCAATACGGCGGCGCCGGCATGGCCTTCGCCCAACTCGATCGACCAGAGGCGCTCGGGCCTGCCGGGAGGCCACACTCGCGCCAACGGCACGCCGTCGTCGCAAATCCCGTCGAACCGTTCGCCCCGAAACCGTGGCCAGCGACCCGGCAAGTCGCCCGGCTTGCCGGCGTACGTGGTCAACGTGGCGACCAACGGCGCGGCCGGCGCCCCTGTCTCGACCGATACCGGGCGGTCCAGTCCCGGCACGCGGGCTTGCAACTGCTCGTTCGGCCCCCTGCCCGTCCACAGTATCAGAAGCACGACGCCTGTGACGGCCATCACGCCGGGGATCAGCGTACCTGCGAGAGAATTCTTCATACATTTGATCATGTCGGGTCTTGCCGACTTAGTCAAGCCTTTGGTGGGCAAGCC
>JAUWWA010000317.1 GCA_030617125.1 Pirellulales bacterium
AACTGAAGCTGAAAACCTGGGCCCAACGAAAGAACCGCACCATGGGCTACGAGGCGCCCGGCGGTCGGCCGGTTCCGCTGATCGACCGGGTACATCGTTTGATGCATCTCTGGCGGGGTGGTGACGTCCACAAGGTCGACGAGTACCTGGACGACCAAGGCCTGCGACGACACGAGCTGTTCAACCGACTCCTGCAGTCGCTGATCGAGCTTTCCCAGCCCGGCAGCGACGAACGATCCATCCTAGAAAGCGTGAGCAATCACATCGTTACCAAGGGCGCAAAGAAGACGGACCCGCAGAAGGCCCTGGCCTTCGGCGACGACGAGTAATACCTGGAGGACAGAACTATGGCCAAGTTACCGTGGAAACCGTGGCACGAGGTGGTAACACTTCGTGACGACCTGAAGTCGGGTGAGCTGTCGCTGCAGATGTTCGCCGCCGATCTGTATGAGGCGATCATGCAGCGCGGCAAGCAGCCGGTGTATGAAAGCCCGGAAAGCTTCTTCGCCCTGACCTATGCGACACACAATCTGCGCAACCTGGTGCGCGACGTGGCGCTGCGGCTGGCCAGCAAGAACGACAAGGCGGTTCGCCAACTCGAACTTACCTATGGCGGCGGCAAGACGCACACGCTGATCACGCTGTTTCACTTGGTCAATGATCCGGACAACCTGCCGGATTTGCCGGCCGTACACGAGTTCACGCAGGCGATTGGCGAGAAACCGACGAAGGCCCGGGTCGCGGGGTTGTGTTTCGACAAACTGGACGTCGAGAAGGGGATGGAAGTCCGCGGGCCAGACGGACAGACGCGACGGCTGAAGCAACCCTGGAGCGTGCTGGCCTATCAGATTGCCGGTGAGGAGGGGTTAAAGGTCCTGCACGCCGACGGTAAGGCCGAAGAACGTGAGACGGCACCCGCCGAGAGCACGTTGACGGAACTCCTCGAACTGCCGCTGAAAGAGGATCTCGGTATCCTCGTGCTGATAGACGAAGTGTTGATGTACGCCAGGGAAAAGGTCCGCCAGGACCGGAGCTTCGGGGACGCGCTATGCAACTTCTTTCAGGGGCTCACCCAGGCGGCAACGAAGGTCAACCGGTGTTGCATCGTTGCGTCGCTTCTGGCCACCGATCCCAAGAAGAGCGACGAGGTGGGGCGGCGGCTTCTTGGGGATTTCTATGACATTTTCCGTCGTGAGAAGGAAGAGGGTGTGGAGCCCGTTGTCAAAGAGGACGTCGCGGAAGTGCTGCGTCGCCGGTTCTTCACGCCCGAGTCGCTTCGCGATCGCGAGGCGTTTCGCCAGCACGTGATCGCGGCACTGAAGGGAATCCAGGCGATCGACGAACAGACGGCCAAGTCGGGATCGGCGGCCGAGGAACGCTTTTTGAAGAGCTACCCGTTCCATCCTGACCTGACCGAGGTGCTCTACGCCAAGTGGACGCAGATGGGCGGCTTCCAGCGGACCCGAGGCGTGCTGCGGACCTTTGCGCAGGCGCTGCGCGAGGCCGAGAAGTGGGATCAAAGCCCGCTGGTGGGCTCGGCCGTGTTGCTTAACGCCCCAGGCCGGGAAGACCTGTCGGAGGCGATGCGCGAGTTGGTCACCGTGGCCGATACCGAAGAACACGAGGGCCACAAACAGGCGTGGACGCCGATTCTGGTGGGCGAACTGGAGCGGGCCCGGGAGATCCAGAGCGAGTCGGTCGGTCTCAAACTGCGGGAGGCCGAGCAGGCGGTGGTCGCCACGTTTCTGCATTCCCAGCCGATTGGGCAAACCGCGAGGACACGGGACCTGGTGGTTCTGCTCGGTGCGACACGTCCGGACAAGATCGAGCTGGAAAAGGGGCTCATCCGGTGGTCGAGGGCCAGCTACTGGCTGGACGATCTCCACGCGACAACGGAAGAAGACGAATTGCCGGGAACGTGGCGGTTGGGGAGCCGTCCAAACCTGAACCAGATGCACGCCGTCGCGGCATCGCACATCTCCGACGACATCGTCAAGGCTCGACTGATCGACGAGATCGGCAATGCCAAAAAGCTCACCGCGGGCGCGTTCGGGGCCGGGGTAAGTGTTCATACGTTGCCGGCCAAGATCGACGATGTGAAAGACGATGGCAAGTTCCACTATGCGATTCTTGGGCCCAATGCGGCCTCCGATTCGGGCAAGACGAGCGCGCTGGCCAAGAGATACCTGGACGAAAACACTGGGCCGGACAACCCTCGCGTTTATCGCAACGCCGTGATACTAGTGGCGCCGTCGAAGGACGGTTTGGAAATCGCTCAAGCCCGAGTGCGGGAGTACCTCGCTTGGGAGCAGGTGAAGACGAACTTGAAGGAGCTGGAAAGCGAGGGGGCCCTGGACGTTGCTCGCCTGCAAACGCTGGCGATCAACATTGACAAGGCCAGGGGGCGAGTTCCGAATGCCATTCGCGAATCCTATAGCACGGTGGTCACGGTCAACGAGAAGAACCAGGTTCACGCGTTCAAGATCAAAGTGAGTGCCGACGAGCACTTCACGACGATCAAGCAGGACACTCGGTCGCGGATCCAAGACACGGCGATCACGGCCGAGGCCTTGCTGCCCGACGGGCCCTACAACTTGTGGCGGCCGGGCGAAACCTCTCGGCGCGTCAAAGACCTTTCGGGAGCGTTTGCGCAACTCCCGCATTTGCCAAAAATGCTCAAGGCAGAGGCGATCCTCGACACGCTTGTCGATGGATGCCAGCAAGGCACGTTCGTCCTGAAGCTGACGCGGCCGGACGGCTCGTCCCGGACGTGGTGGCACTCCAGGCCCGACGACAACGCCCTGGCGGACCCGGCGCTTGAACTGGTGCTGCCCGAGGCGGCGGAGTTGGGCGAGATCGCACCGGATCTGCTTGCACCGGGAAAGCTGCCTGAGTTGTGGCCGGGCGACGAAATCACGGCACAGGCTGTGGCCGACTACTTCAACGGGTCGAACGTCGTTCAGGTCGAAAAGGACGGTTACCAGGAACCGGTGCAAATCCCCAAGGCCGGCCCGGAAGTTGTGAATGAGGCGATAAGCGAGGCGGTGGCTGGCGGTGTAATCTGGCTGCGGTCTGGACCGGCAAGCGTATTGGGCGAGCCCATTCCTGCCGGAGTCCTCGCGCCCGCCGCTCGGCTGCGCAAGCCACCCGCCATGATTGCAGCGGCAGAAATCCTTCCGGAGAATCTTCCCGGCGCGTGGCAGGACGACGAGACCAATGCCCTGTCGATTGCCACCGCACTATCCCAGAAGGTGGGCGAAACGCTGCCGTGGAAGACCGTCAAGGACGTCATCGGCGCCTCGTTGCAGGCCCGGTTCGTGGAACTGATCGATGGTTCCGGCCAGTGGCCATGCGAGTTCCACGCCGCCCAGTCGATCAGCCTCAGGGTTTCCGCAGGTGGCGGCGATGGCGGTGGCGGACCCGGTGGTAGTCCCCCGAAAGTCCTGGTGGCCAGTGCCGAACTGGAGCCATCGGAGATCCAGGACTTGGGCGACGCGATGCCGCAGTTGCTTGACATCAAGGCGAAATCGAATGTGCCGGTGAAATTCCACGTTCGGGTCGAACTCGGCGACGGAGACGATCTGCCCCCCCAAGAGGTGGTAGACCAGGTGAATGAACTGCTTGACGGATTCAAGGACGGATTTCAGGTTCAATAGCTCGAAATGCCGGCCGG
>JAUWWA010000273.1 GCA_030617125.1 Pirellulales bacterium
CCAACGGCTTGCGCTGCTTCGGACGCCGCACTTGGCAATGAACCCAATTCCAACGATCCGGCTCGTTAGGCGTCTTGGCGGGAAACTCGCATTGCGACAGCGCCGAGACGGTTGTCTGTTGCAGGGTAATTGAGAAGGCGCCTCGGGCGAGCAGTTGAGTGCGTTTGGGCAATTGGGAGAGCATGTCGATCAGCATGCCGAGGTAGACCGTTTTCCCCGCCCCGCTCGCCCCGGTGACCGCGATCATTTGCGGACTAGTCTTCTCATCGTCGGCCTGGTGCGCCAGCGCCATCGGCGCCTGGCAATGCGTGCAGTATTCGGCGTCGAACGTATTGTCCGACCCGCAAAGGTAGCAAGGTATCGGCACGGCGTATTGCGCCAGCCGGAGCGACTCGAGCGGCTGGATAACGGGCGTGGTCATGCGTCTGCCTCCTCAGGGTTTGGGTCGGGCGACTCACCCGCCGCGTCGTGGGTGTTTGGATCCTTCTGCGCGAGTGCGGAGCGGTTCAACACGAGGTCGCACACGCCCGCGGCGCAGCGAAAGGAGATGTTGTGCTTACGGCCCAGCGCGTTTTCACCGCTTTGAAACTGGCAGGTGGCCTGGTTATCGAAGTAGGTATCGAACGCGCCGCCGCGGATGCTTTTCATGGGGGTGGGAAAACCGAATACGCGCTGGCCGTCGTTGGCGCCGCGGAAGTCCCCGCTGGTCCACTCCCAGACGTTGCCGATCAACTGGTGAACGCCGCCGATGCTCACCCCGCCGGGAAACTCGTCAACCGCCACGATGCCGCCCGGCTCCGAACCCCACAGGTTCGCGCGGCGGCGATCCATCGCGTCGCCCCAGGGATAGCGGCGTTGCTCGTGTGTGCCCGGCGCCGGCGTCACGGGCCAACTGCCCGCCTTGACCCATTCGGCGTCGCTGGTTAGGCGTTTTCCGAGCCATCGGGCGTAGGCGTTCGCCTCGTACCAACTGATGCCCACGACCGGATGATTCTCCTCGCACGGCAGGAAACAGCCGTCGCGCCAGAAGCGCGGTCCCGGCGCGCCGGTTTGATCGACGAAACCCAGTACGGCCGGCAGGATCGACGCCTCCCAAAGCGAAGTCTGCTCGTATCCGCCGCCGGCGACGAACTCGAAATACTCTAAATTCGTCACCGGATAGCGATCAAGGAAGAACCGCTCGACGGCGATCACGCGGCCCTGGGCGCCGGCGAGCTCGTGGGCCCCGAGCTTCCCGTCTTCGGCTGTCTCGTCGACCCGGCCCAGCATCACCTCGCCGTCGGGGACCAGCGCCATGTGTTTTTCCAGCATCTGGATGGTCCGGCGGAAAAGGCCCTTGTCCAGGTTTCCGACAAGCTGGCGACGCAGCAACAACGCGAAACGCCCTTGGGCAAGCATCTGCTCGACCAGGCCGTCGGTGTTGTTTGGGTCGACTGGCTTGCGTGCCGCGGCCGGCCGCGGCGGCGCCGGCGCCAGCGCGACGCACGGCTCGGGCATGTGTCGCTTTCGCCGCGTGCGGCCGAGCGCGGTGGTGCGCAGCAACACGTAGCAGGCGCCCGGCACGGCGCCGGCCAGCAGCAAGTGGCTCCGTAGCATCCAGCCGAGCCAGGCGCTGAGCAGACAGAGCAAGACCGTCGTTCCGAGGATCATGTCGCTTCTGTGTTTTCGCACGGTTGTCTCCAATACGGTAAATCGTCCAGCCGAGAATACGCCCCGCGCCGGACAGGACTACGAACCGACGCTGCGGCGTCGTGTAAGGTCTCGTTGCAGCATGTCGAACTGGGCCCTGACCGAATCGAGCACCAGATCATCGTCGCGTGCGTCCGCATCGCGTGTGGCGTCGCCACGGTTATTCGGGCGCGGCGAGCCGTTTGCAGCGGCGAGTTCGCGTTCGACCAGCGTCCGCGATATACCCTCCAGAAGCAGGCGCATGCGTTGGAACTCGCCGGTCCATTGGCTGTGTTGTTGTTCGGCGAGGCGTTTTTTCTCGGCGAGCGATTCGGTCATATCGGCCGCCCGGTTGCGCACCGCCTCGAGTTCGGTTTCCAGTTCGGCCCGCTCCTGCTGGAGTTGCCGGTGCTGCCGTTCCATGTGTTGGCATTGCTGTTGCAAGTGCTGTTCGCGTTGGGTGTCGCCGGTTGCGTGCTGATCGAGTTCCGCCCGGACTCGTTCCTGCTCGATTCGTGTCTGTTCTTGTTCCGCCCGAACCTGTTCCTGTTCCGCTCGGATTCGTTCCTGTTCTATTCGGGTCTGTTCTTGTTCAGCGCGTGCTTGTTCCCGTTGGCCGAGCCACTGCTTCCGGCGATCGGCCAGGTCGCTCGACATCGAGCCCAGGCGATCGTAGACGTCGTCGAAGAAGCCCTCGAAATCCGCGTTGCAGGCGCGGATTTCTCCCAGCGCGTTGCGGACAACGTCCCAGCCGGCTACAGGTTCCGACAATGCTGTAGACATGTATTCTCTACCGCGGCGAAGCGTCTCTTGGAACCAACCGCACGAAAACCACGCGAAGACGAGTATGTCCCCGGCCGAACGGCCCAACACCCGTCTTCCCATTACCCAGCCGCAATCCGGACGATC
Source organism: Pirellulales bacterium (assembly GCA_030617125.1). Lineage (GTDB taxonomy): Bacteria > Planctomycetota > Planctomycetia > Pirellulales > Thermoguttaceae > JAUWWA01. The sequence continues at coordinate 2,578 of JAUWWA010000273.1, forward strand.
ACCCCAAGGAAGACTCTGCGGCGAAGTCGGTCTCGGCCTGTGCCCTCGGGCGCCCGGCCAAGAGATTGACTTGCCATCGCAAGTCTAGTTTACGAATGGCGGTTGGGCAAATTCGAGGCGTGAGTCCCACGTTCCACGGTGCGAGCAGATGGGAAATGTACACTTCTTGCAACATGAGTGGCAATTTGGCCTCGGATGAATACCCCCGGGGCCAGCGATCCGTGCCTCAACCGCGTTTTTCCGCCGTGTATTCACGGCGGGCTAAGCGGGATCCTGCGGTTGCTCGGCCGTGCGGGCGCGGCAGTGGGGCTGGTCGTGCCGGAGGCCTTTGCTGCGCAGCAACGCGCCGGACGCGCCGGGGCTCATCGGGCGGGGGACGCCGTCGTGGGCCGGATCGGCGTCGGGCCTCGACCGCCGCGTCACGCCGAAACCCAACCGCCGCAACCACGGCCACAGAAGATGTGCGTTGGCGCGCAGGTACCCCCAGCGGAAGTAGAAGTGGTTAAAGCACTTCGCGTGCAGCGCCGCAAGCCGCTCGGCCGTGAGGTTCTTGTACTTCAACACCGGCGTGTAGACCGTGTAGTGGCTGTAGTCGAAGTCGGCGATTTGGTCCTTGATCTGCTCGAAGAACTCCGTGCCGGGGTAGGGCGTGACGATGTTGAAGTTGGCGAACGTCGGGTTGACCTGCTTCGCGTACTTCTCCACGCCGCGGACCGACCGCTGGGTGTCGTCGGGGAATCCGATCAAGAACCCGGCCACGGTGCGGATTCCCAACTCGCGGCAGGTCTCGATGAACTTGCGCTGGCGGTCTTCTTTGACCGGCGCGCGGCGGTAGTGCCGCAGGGTATCGTCGGCGGGCGTTTCGATGCCCACCGTAATCGAGTTGAGCCCGACGCGCCGCAGCGCGCGGAGCACCTCGCCGGGCATGAATTCGATGCGCGTTTCGACCGAGAACTGAATCTTTCGCGGCAGCCGTCCGATCAACTCCGCCAGCCGAAACACCTGCTCGCGCTTCAGCCCAAACAGCGGGTCGCGGAACTTGTACGAGCGGAATCCCCAATGGCGCATGCCGTGGCGCATCTCGTCGACCACGGCCTGCGGGTCGCGGAACCGCGTGGCGCCGTCCAGGATGATGTACGGGCAGTAGTTGCACTTGAACGTGCAGCCGCGGCTGGCCTGGACCAGCGCGGTCGGAAACCGCGAAAAGTCGTAGCCGATGCGAAACTTCCCCGGCCGAAACGGCGACCAGTCGGGTGGCGGCAGCCGGTCGAGGTCGTCGATCGTGCCAAGCTGCACCGTCGCGGCGGGCCGCGAAAGCACCTCGTCCAAACGCCACAGAAGTTGCTCCGCCTCGCCGTTGACGACGGTCGCCCCGAGGGAGTCGAACGCCTCGGGGATCGTCGAGGCCGCCAGGCCGACGACGATTGCGCGGGCGCCGGGGTTTTCGGCCAACGCCCG
>JAUWWA010000449.1 GCA_030617125.1 Pirellulales bacterium
CCCCGATCGCGCGGCGTCCTCTGTCGCGAACTGCTTCAAATGCGCGACGCCCGGGAGGCCGCCGAATTCGCCGCCAAGGAACTGTCCACCGGCGCCTACGCCGGCGCAAACTATATCTGCGCCGACGCGAACTCGGCCGCGGTTATCTATGGCGGGACCCGGGTCGAAATCGTCGAACTCCTGCCCGGACTGCACGTGATCACCAATGACAACCTCGACGACCTCCACGACGAGCGCCAAGAGTTCATCCGGCGGATGTTCAGCTTACACACGCTCGACTCGGCCGTTACGTTCCTCGCAGTGGCCAGCCAGGCTTTCGCCCGAAAGGCCGATTCCGCCGGACGACGTGGCGTGATCATTAACGGCAAAGACTACGGCACCGTCTCCTCGACGCTGCTGTCGCTGCCGGAGCGAATTCAGCAGGCGGTTTACCAGTATGCCCCGGGCTCGCCCTGCGACCACTCCTACGACGACCTCTCCGCCCTGCTGCGTCAGGTCCTCTCGGCCGATCGGAGCAAACCAAAGAGCGGCGCCGCCGGCAGCGGCGACAAGAAAAAGATGCGAGGGAAACGGATAGGTAGAGGATAGTGGATAGTGGATAGTGGATAGTGGATAGTGAGTCGATGATGACGCGTGCGTTGGCACAAATGAAGCAATCATGTCCCTGTTCGAAGCCAATGAAGAAGCGAACCGGCGTGAAGCGCAGCCTTTGGCGGCGCGGATGCGGCCGGGCGCCCTCGAAGAGTTCGTTGGGCAGCGGCACTTCCTCGGTGAAGGGAAACTGCTCAGACGGCTTCTGGCGGCCGACCGGCTCGGGTCGGTGATCTTCTACGGCCCGCCGGGCTCCGGCAAGACCACGCTCGCACGGCTGTTGGCCGCCGAAAGCCGCAGCCGGTTCCACCAACTCAGCGCGGTCACCAGCGGCGTGAAGGAGTTGCGGCAGATTCTTACCGAGGCGTACGACTTGCTCTCGGCGACCGGGCAGCGGACGCTGCTCTTGATCGACGAGATGCACCGCTTCAACAAGGCCCAGCAGGACGTGCTGCTGCCGGACGTCGAGGAGGGCGTGGTCATTCTGATCGGGGTCACAACCGAAAACCCGTTCTTCACGATCAACAGCCCGCTGCTAAGCCGCAGCCGCATCTTCCAGTTCCAGCCGCTTTCGACCGACGATATCAAGGCGTTGCTTTGTCGGGCGCTGGCCGACGAGGATCGCGGCTTCGGCCGGCGCGACATCCACATGCACGACGACGCCCTGGAATTCCTGGCCGAGATCAGCGACGGCGACGCCCGGCAGGCGCTTTCCGCGTTGGAGGTCGGAGTGCTTTCCGGCGACGCCTCGCCGCTGAAGTTTACCAGGCAATTGGCCGAGGAGTCGGTGCAGCGGAAGGCCATGCAGTACGACCGCGACGGCGACACGCATTACGACACGATCAGCGCGCTGATCAAGAGCATCCGCGGCAGCGATCCCGACGCGGCGTTGTACTGGCTGGCGCGGATGCTCGAAGGAGGTGAGGACGTGCGGTTCCTGGCGCGGCGGATCGTGATCCTCGCCAGCGAGGACGTCGGCAACGCCGATCCGGCCGCGTTGCCGATGGCCGTGGCAGCGGCGCAGGCATGCGAACTGGTCGGGCTGCCCGAGTGCCAATTGAACCTGGCCCAGGCCGTCACGTACCTGGCGTGTGCGCCCAAGTCGAACGCGGCGACGCTGGGGATCGGCGAGGCCAGACGCGACGTTCGCGAAGGCCGGATATTGCCCGTGCCGGTCTATCTCAAGGACAGCAGCTACGCCGGCGCCCGGCAACTCGGTCACGGCCAAGGGTACGAGTACTCCCACAATCACCCCGACGCCGTCGCCGCGCAAGACTATCTGGGCGTCGAGCGCACCTATTACCGGCCGGTGGAGCGGGGGTTCGAGCAGGAATTGGCCGCGCGGCTCGAGGCCATTCGCGCCCGGCTGCGCAAGGGGAAAGAAGAAGCAAAGTAGGGCGGATTCTCAATCCGTCCGATTGTTCGGATCCCAGTTCGTTCATTCTTCATCCTTCCGCATCCCTTCCCCCGGTCATACTAGGCCGATTTCGGGTTGTACGTCGACTTGGATTTCGCATCGTAAGTGCTTTGCCGCCACTGCCTTGCGGCGCGAGTTCCGCGCGCCGGCGCGACAGTTCTTGAATTTCTTGACGTATGTTTCACGGCGATAGAAATTCCCGCGAGCACCCGGAGCCGTTGCTACGCAACAAGTTACGTCGATGCCCCTTCTTTGGGCTGTGGCTCCGAAACACCCGGTTTCACACGGTTTTGCTGCCGTAACTCCTTATGCTGCGACGCTTTGGAATTATTGACGGGGTTTTTGCCCTTCAAACTGCGCAATCTTGCCCGGCCAAACCCTTGCCACGAAACGACTTGCCCACTTGGTTCCCCCTGATGGAACGAGGAGCTGTCAGCTGTCCGGTTTCAGGTGTCAGGGGCGAGCGTTGAGCGGGTGACAGGGTGACGGGGTGAAGGGGTGAGTGAGGGATGAACGACCGTTGGGGCCGCAGCACTCTATCCACCACCCACCTCCCACTGCCTTCTGTCCTCTGCCCACTATTTTCTTGTTGTCAAGGAACATTGGCCCATAATGGGGC